>CAZUPX010000823.1:0-2904 GCA_964622155.1 uncultured Planctomycetaceae bacterium
GAGCCGGCCCGACGAGATCCTCGAGCCGTAGTGACGCGATGCGTCCCCAGCCGCCCTGCTGGTCGAAGGCCGTTGCTGTCACTCCGCGGAACGCCGGACCGTGATAGACCGGCGCGCCTTCCGGATAAGAGAACTCGGTCCACTCGGTCGGCGCCGGAGGCAAGTCGGGCTTCGGCTGCGTCACCTTGCCCGCAACTTCGACCATCGCTCGCAAATACGGACGGTCCTTGTGAACCATCTCGCCGGCCCGGTTACGAAAGTCGCAGGTCAATGTGCACTGGTACGTACCGTCGGTTTGAGGCACGCCGCGAACCTGCGCCGTAACGGATCGCTCGGTGTGAAACTGGAGTCCGTCGAGCATCTGGACCTGGCGGAAACCGATGACCTCTTGCCCGCTTGCTGCTTTCGCCGCTTCGGCCAGGCCTTCCAGCCCAACGACCACCGGCAGCAGCGGCTTGTTTCGCAAACGATGTTGCACAAGGAACGCGTCGGCGACGGGGTCGAGCCGAACGTGACCCACCGAAGCGTCGGCGTCACATTGGACTGCGCCCAGCAGTGGCAACCGGCCGTTCGGCGTCGATTCGGTCGGTCCGCCGAGCGAGCCCGGCACAAACGCCCCCAGCGGACGTTGCTCGTTCGGGTAGAACATCGGGTAGAAGTCGCCAAACGTGTACAGCACTTCGCTCTCGCACAGACTGGCTCGCAACTCCTGCTCCAAGCGACGCACGCCCTCGTCGGGCATCATGTATTTCATGTTCATGACGGCCCTGGGTCCGAAGGCGTAGCGCGGCACGGTGGCCATGCCCGAGCCTTCCCACGATTCCCAGTGAATGCACGTCGACGCACAGTCTGGTCGGACCGCGCGGAACCAATCGATCACCTTCGCCAGCGCGTCGTTGCCGGCGGCGTAATCGGCCAGACCATTGCCGCCAAAGCGCCCGCTGATCGAGCCAAACCCAATGAAAAACCGCAGAGGGTCGCGGCGCGTCAGCGCCATCAGGTTCAGCGTGCCGTCGAACTTCGTGCGGATTTGAGCGGTCACCAGGTCACGGCGTTTGCTCTCGAAGCGGCTGGGGTCGATGATGCCCGCACCGTGCAAAATGCCGTGGATCGCGCCGTCTTGTCGGCGCACCGCGTCGAGCACGGCCGCCAGCGCGGCGCGATCGCCAATGTCACAGGAGTGGTATGCGGCTTGCACGCCGCAATCGGCCAGCGCCCGCAGGTTGTTGTAAATCTCGACGTCCTTGGTCACTCGGTCCCATGCCGCGGACGGCGAACGGCCCTCGCTCACCGCCTCGCGAGCGACGCTTGTCTTAAGCGCCTTCATCTGTTCAGCGTCGTAGTTCCGCCAGGGCGCATCGGCCAACGGTGCCGGACTTTTGCCGACCAGGTGCAACTTCCAGCCGTACCGCTTTGCCAGCTCGCGAGCGGCGATGGCCGTGATCCCCCGCGCTCCGCCGGTGACAACCCACGTGCCGCCCCGCGGAATCGAACGCTTTGCTGCGTTTTCCAAGCCCACTGGCAGCGGACGCACGATGCGTCGCGTGCCGCGCGACCAGCAGACCTCAACCTCAGGCTCGCTGGCGCCCAATTCACGCAAGATCGATTCGATCAGCGTTTCGACCGGCTCGTCGGCCGGTGCGTCGACGACTTTGGCCCGTACGCGGCTGGTCTCGCGCCGTGAGTCTTCGATATGAACGGCCTTGAGCAATCCGTCGAGCGCTCCGCCGTCGGGCACACTGGCGCGGCCGCCGAAGCCGAAATCGCCCCCCAGTGAAACCGCGGCCACGAGCGTGCCCCGACCGAGATCGGCGCGCGTGCCCAATAGCTTGTACCATCGCTGCGCCACGAAGAATGGCGTCAGGATCGCGTCATCGCGCCGCAGAGACATAGTTTGTTCATCAAGCAGATCGCGCGACGGTTCGTCGCGACCAGTCATCAGGAATAGATGCTTGGCTGGCTCGCTGGCCCACAGCCGTTCGACTTCGGTCAGCGTCTCGTCAAGCGTGGCGCCAACGGCGACACGTCGCACCACGCAGCCAAGCTCGAGCAGCCGCCGCTCCAACTCGTTCGCCGCCAAATTATCGCCGACGATCCACGTAGCAGCGTCGAGGTTCGGCACTCGCGGTGCGCCCGCCGACAGCGGCGCTTCAAGAGTTTGCATCCGGCAACGGTGCGTGCGCAGTTCAATCGGCTCGCCTTCATCAGCGGTTGACTCGTCTGGCATCGAGACTGACCGCTCGCTCGGCTGCTCCACGGATTTCGTAAGCCCCACCGCGAATCGCTCCCAATGTCGGCGCTCGGTGATCAGCACTTCGGGTTCGCTGCCACCGGCCGTCAGTTCACGCACCAGGTGCGCGATCCCCTCAGCGAGTGGCATGAGATGAAGGTCGCTCTTGCCTTGCAGGACGCTTTTCGTCTCGGGCCGTGCAGCCATGCCGACTTCGTCCCACGGGTGCCAGTGGAAGCCGATCGCTTTGACCCAAGGCCGCTGGCGCCGGTAGGAACCGATGAGCTTGCAGAGCATGTCGCTGGCCAAACAGTAGTCGGCCTGTCCGAAGCTGCCGAACCGGCCGCTGATCGACCCGAAGCCAATGAAGTGACGTATCGGATCGCGGCGAGTGAGCGCCATCAGGTTGGCGGCACCGCCCACCTTGATGCCGATCGTCGCCGCGACGACATCACGTTGCTTGCGTTCGAAGCGGCACGAGCGGTCGATGCCCGCACCGTGCAGGATGCCGTCGATCGGACCGTGGCTTTGCCGAATGCTGTTCAGAGTCTGCTCGAGCGCCGCGCGGTCCGCGACGTCGCAGACGTGATACGTCGCTTCGACGCCGGCTTCGGCGAACGCTCGGAGCGAGCGGTCAACCTCCAAATCTTTTTGCACCCGCTCCCAGGCTTGCG
>CAZUPX010000824.1:0-1645 GCA_964622155.1 uncultured Planctomycetaceae bacterium
AGGGCGCCGAGAAGTTGCCGATCCGAGCGTGTTCGTGCGGTTCCCGCTGCTCGATGACGCCGGACAACCGACCGATACGGCGCTGCTCGTCTGGACCACAACTCCCTGGACATTGCCCAGCAATCAGTTCGCGGCCGTGCATCCCGGCCTGGAGTACTCGGTGATCGAAGAGGCCGAGGGGCGCAAGCTGATCGTTGCTTCGGCCCTGGCGGCGGAGGTTGCCGAGAAAGCCGGCGTCGAGTTGAAGGTTGTCGACAAGCTCAACGGAAGTGAACTCGTCGGTCGCCGCTACCGGCCACCGTTCGACTACTACTATGCCGCGCAGGGCGCGAGCGTCGGCACGCTGCGCGCCGGCGGCAAGCAGCACGTCGCCTGGCGCATCGTGCCGGCCGCGTTCGTCACGATCGACTCTGGCACCGGCGTCGTCCACCAGGCGCCGGCCTTTGGCGAAGTGGACTACGACGTGCTCATTGACCAGCAGGGCCGCTTCGCGCCGGGCGAAGGCCCCACGCTTATCTGCGCGGTCGCGCCCGACGGCAAGTTTACCGCCGAAGCGCCCGACTATCAGGGTCGCTGGGTCAAAGAGGCCGACAAGGATATCGTTCGCCACCTGCGCCGCGCCGGATTGTTGTTTCACCAGGAACAATACGTGCACGAGTATCCATTCTGCTGGCGGGCGGAAGAAGATCCGCTGATTCAGTATCCGCGCCAGAGCTGGTTTATCCGCACGACCGAGTTCAAAGACCGGATGGTGGCCAACAACCGCCACATCAACTGGCTGCCGGAGCATATCAAGGATGGTCGTTTTGGAAACTTCCTTGAGACGAACGTCGATTGGGCCCTGTCGCGCGAGCGCTACTGGGGAACGCCGCTGCCGATCTGGGTCTGCGACACCACCGGCCGCGCCGAAGCGATTGCCAGCTATGCTGAGTTGCTGTCAAAGCCGGCCGTCACCGGCACGGCCGTTTGGGAGCGGGCTCAGAAAGCGAATCCCGAACTGTCGCCGCATCTCAAGGTCCACAAGCCGTACATCGACGCGGTGACGTATCAATCGCCCTTCGACCCGAAGGGCACGATGCACCGCGTGAGCGAAGTGATCGACGGCTGGTTCGACTCGGGCGCCATGCCGTTTGCCCAGTGGGGTTATCCTCATCAGCCTGGCTCGAAGGAGAAACTCGCCGAGCAGTTTCCGGCCGACTTCATTAGCGAAGCACTCGACCAGACCCGCGGCTGGTTCTACAGCCTGCTGGCCGAGAGCACGCTGTTGTTTGGCGACGAGAAATCAGCCGATCCAGACCGCCCGTTCCACGCCTGGCCGCATCCGTTTCGCAACTGCATCGTGCTGGGGCTGATGCTAGGCGAGGACGGTCAGAAGATGTCCAAGAGCAAGCGGAACTACCGCGAGCCCAACGAGATTTTTGACCGCTACGGGGCCGACGCGCTGCGGTGGTATTTTTTCGCCAATCAGCCGCCGTGGACCTCGATCCGCTACAACGAACAGGCAATCAAGGACAGCATCCCCGAGTTCTTGCTGCGGCTGTGGAACGTCTACAGCTTCTTTGTGATCTATGCCACGATCGACGGCTTCGATCCGGCCGCGCTGCTTCGAGGAAAAGTCGGTCAGTTGACGTCGGCCGATCTCGCG
>CAZUPX010000825.1:0-2575 GCA_964622155.1 uncultured Planctomycetaceae bacterium
AAATCGGTGTCAATGTTCTTGTCGTTCTCGCCGGGTCCAAAGTGCGCCGCACTCTCTCCACGAGTTTCCAACACGCCGCGCATGATGCTCACCAGGTGGTCCTCGGCCTGGCAGTATCCGAATCCAAATGCGACCGCACGAATCGAGTCGGCCTGGATGTGCGGCACGCCGTATTGCGTGCGGCGAATCTGCACTGCCGAGGCCATGGCCTTGCTATCGGCCGCCGCGGCAGGATGCTGGACGATCGCCACGCCGAGCCCGATTGCCAACAACCAAGCGGTTCTTCGCCTGCCATACATGGTGACGCTCCCGTTTGAAAGGTATTGACTCATGCCGCCCACCGTCATGTCAGCGCAGCTTAACCCCGCGGCGATGCGGATTCAAGAAACGTGACAGACATCGGCGGATTAGCCACCGAGGACACCGAGGCTTCGGCCGTGAGCTCAGCCGAACGGACACCGAGAATTGACAGATTTTTTCGTCAGTTGTCACCCAGCATCTCAGCGTCCTCTGCGAACTCTGCGTTTCAAGACTTGAGATTTTAACGCAGAGATCGCAGAGGCCGCGGTTAATTGCAAGAGCGAGACCGTCGAAATCGTCTTCGTCCGCGTTTCTCGCTGATCTCTGTGACCTCTGTGGCAAAGTATTTCGTCTGTAATTCCGGGCCCCGTCGCGGACGTTGTGGTCTCCGGTTGGCACTTTTCGCTTCGACGACTAGGATGAGAACCAAGACTGGGCGATTGTCTGTCGGCCGGATGGCGAAATTGGCAGACGCATAGGACTTAAAATCCTATGGAGGGAACACTCCGTGCGGGTTCGATCCCCGCTCCGGCCACTTGATGCATAGCCTCCAGAGCCACCATCATAGGCGTGATTGACGGGTTCGATGCGGTGAGGTCCCGTCGCGGTTCCGCGATTGGAGCTCGGCGGCGGTTGATCGACGGTTCGAAATCCTGGCTTTGAAACAGGAGAAATACGCCATGATTCTCGGCATGACCCCGCTCACATTCGCCCACGTTGCTATCAGCCTGATTGGAATCGCTTCGGGATTCGTGGTCGTATGGGGTTTGCTGACGGCACGGCGCCTTGACGGTTGGACGATTCTGTTTCTGGCAACCACCGTCGCCACGACCGTAACGGGATTCCTGTTCTTTCCACTCGACCGCCTGCTGCCATCGCACGTGTTGGCCGCCATCTCACTCGTCGTGCTGGTGATAGCGATCATCGCCCGCTATCCGCGTCACCTGGCCGGCGTTTGGCGTCGAATCTATTCCGTGTGTGCCGTGATTGCCCTGTATCTGAATTTCTTCGTCTTGATCGTGCAATCGTTCTTCAAAGCTCCGGCGTTTCATGACCTGGCTCCGAATCAGACCGAGTTGCCATTCGTGATGACCCAGCTTGTCGCCTTGGCGCTATTCGCGCTGTTGGCCGTCGGATCGGCGATCAAGTTTCGCGTCGACTCCGTCCATGCAGCCTGAGCGGAGTTCGCAAATCAGTCGCGCGGGAACTGGTCGGGGCTGTCGGTGAATAGAGCGTCCACTTTCAAATCGCGCAGAAAGTAGCTCATCTCGCTGCGCACGTTCTCAAATTTGCCGTTCCCCTCGGGGCGGAACGTCCAAACGGTCACGCTCATTCCCAGATCGTGGGCGTCATTCACCATCTCAGGGCGGGCCAGCACATCGGCCTTGTTCGGAGCAATTCCGTCGGCGAACTTCTTCACCACCTTAAGTCGATCCGCGGTGGTGTCTTTGACGTCGGTCAGGTAGACGAGCGGCAGCTTGCACCCATGGTCCCTGCGAAGAGCGATCAGGCTCTCCGCGCTAAACGACTGGATTACGATTGGCGTTTTCGGATCGGCGCCTGGAGTGTCGAGCTTGTTCTTTTTGAGCGCCTCCATCAGCGCCTTCTCCATGTTCAAGCCGTGCGCTTCATAGACTCCCGGAGCCTTGGTTTCCGGGATGATGCCGGCCTTGCCTTTCACCAGGTCGATCATCTGCTGGAACGTGGGCACCTTGGCTCTGGCGTACTGTGGCCCCTTCCACGACCCAGCGTCCAGTTTCAGGATCTCGGCCAACGTGAACTCGACGACCGGCCAGGTCTTTTCTCCATCCAGCAGCTCGGCCCGATCCGGAAATACCTCTGGCACGTTCGTGGTCCGCTCCAGGCTCGTGTCGTGCAGGCACACGAGCACCCCGTCCTTGGTCATTTGCAGATCCGGTTCGACAAAGTCGGCTCCTTGTTTCAGGGCCAATTCATACGCCGCCAGCGTGTGTTCAGGAGCATCCCACGACGCGCCGCGATGGGCGATCAGCGTGGGTCTGTCATACGGTGGAAATACTTTCGGCGTGTCGGCCCGCAGGTCATCAGTCGCCCACAGCCCAGCCAGGATTGCAAACAGCCACAGCATGATGTTCCGCGCAAGATTCATAGACCACGATGTTACTCGTGGCCGTTGCATTCGTCCATGATCGGATGATTTCATCTTTGGCCACTTTAGGGATATGATGGACCGCCTCAAACCTCATCGGTAACCAACATGACGCTTCTCGCCAAGTCACCTTCCATCCTAGGACTG
>CAZUPX010000826.1:0-5649 GCA_964622155.1 uncultured Planctomycetaceae bacterium
AGCTCGAGCAGCTTCTGACGCGTGCCAGGTGGAATCGGTTCCTTGTGTTCCAAGGCCGGCAGGGGCGCCGGTTGGCGATTGATTCTGGCGGGCCGCTGTTTGACCAGCGGATGGCCGTTGACGATCACCTCGGCCAGATACGTGAGCAGCTTCGTCGCCCGGTCTTGCCGAGGGACGAAATCGAACAGCTCGGGGGCCTCGTCGACGAATCGCGTCGTGAAACCGCCGGCGACGAATTTTGGATGAGTGACAAGGTTGATCAGAAACGGAATGTTGGTCTTCACGCCGCGTATGCGAAATTCCTGCAGCACGCGTTCCATGCGGCGGGTGACGTCGGTAAATCGCGGGGCCCACGCGGTGACCTTCACCAACAGCGAATCGTAATACGGCGTGACGACCGCGCCGGAAAATGCCGTGCCCGCATCCAGCCGCACTCCCATTCCGCCCGACGAACGGTAGTGGGCAATGCGGCCGTAGTCGGGCAGAAAGCGATTCTCCGGGTCTTCGGTTGTGACCCGGCATTGCAGCGCATATCCGTATGTGCGAACCTTGGCTTGCGAGTCCAGCCCGATCTCGGGATCGGAGAGCGGTCGACCCTCGGCCACCAGGATCTGGCATTTGACGATGTCGACACCGGTCACGGCCTCGGTCACCGTGTGCTCGACCTGGATGCGCGGGTTGACCTCGATGAAGTAGTGCTTGAGCGTGTCGGTGTCTACCAGGAACTCGACCGTGCCGGCGCTCTGATAGCCCACCGCGTTGCCGACTCGCAGGGCACTGGCGCACAGCTCGTCGCGCAGCGCCGGATCCAGGTTGAGCGACGGGGCAATCTCGACAACTTTCTGATAGCGGCGCTGCAGCGAACAATCGCGCTCGAACAGGTGCACCAGGTTGCCGTGCTGGTCGCCCATCAGTTGAACCTCGATGTGGCGCGGACGCTGGATGTACTTCTCCAGGAACACTTCGGAACTGCCGAAGGACGCCTGCGATTCACGCTGCGCCTGCTCGAGCGCGGCGGGCAATTCCTTGGCATCGTTGACCACGCGCATGCCTCGGCCACCGCCACCCTTGGCAGCTTTGAGCAGTACCGGGTAGCCCAATGTGGCGGCGAACTTTGCCGCGGCTTTGGCGTTGGTCAGCGGCTCGGCGGAGCCGGACAAAACCGGCACGTTCGCGGTGGTCGCAATGCCGCGAGCCGTAATCTTGTCTCCCAGTTTTTCCAGAATCTCCGTGGGCGGCCCGCAAAAGATGATACCCGCCTGCTGGCAAGCCCGCGCCAATTCCGGATTCTCTGACAGGAAACCGTAGCCGGGATGGATCGCGTCGACGCCGTACTGCCGCGCCGCGTCGATCATCGCCTCGATGTCCAAATACGTTCGAATGGGTTCGTCGGGCCGGCCGATCTGGTACGCCTCGTCGGCCTTGAAGCGGTGCAGGGCGTAGCGGTCTTCGTGCGAGTAGACGGCGACCGTGCGGATGCCGAGCTCGTGAGCGGTGCGAAATACGCGAATTGCGATCTCACTGCGGTTGGCAACCATCAACTTGCGAATCGGCGAGGGCATGGGGCGCTGACTTCCGAATCGATTTCATTCAAAACGAATCACCCACCGCGGCCGCATTTTGGCACAACGCGGTCGCGGCAAAACCTTTACGCACAAGCGACGTTCGCGGCGCGAGTTCGGCGGCGGTTTGGGTGCCAAGAATGTAACAGCGCCGCGGTGCAAACGACTAGGGGGCGGCCGTTTCGGTGAGGTGCTTTCGCCATAGAGATGACGTATAGTACCCACACGGCCCGCGCCGCGGCGTGTCGACAATCGCTCGATCGCGCTGCCTGTCGCGGCTTTCGTTCCTCACGACCCCTACCACCACACCCGCCATGTCGTACCCAGGCTTCGCCGGTTTGTTTCTCGTTCTGCCCCTCTGCTTCACGGCGGACATCGGACGCAGCCACGCCGCCGATGCCGGCGCGCGGGCAGCGGCCCTGTTGTCGATCACCAGCGACGAAGTCAAGGTCCACGTCGACGCGTTGGCCGACGACACGTTTGAGGGTCGCGAGGCCGGGTCGCGTGGCGGCCGCGCGGCCGCCAGCTACATCGTCAAGTCGCTCAAGGATTTTGGCCTGCACGGCGCCGGCGACAAGGGCAGTTTCTTCCAGAACTTCAGAAACTATCACAACATTCTGTCGATGGTCGAAGGTCGCGATCCGGAATTGAGAGACCAGGTCGTCGTCATCAGCGCGCATTACGATCACGTGGGCTACGGCACAGCGTCGAACAGTTATGGACCGGTGGGAAAGATTCACAATGGCGCCGACGACAACGCCAGCGGAGTGGCCGCGCTGCTGGAAGTGGCCGACGCGCTGGCGCGGCTACCAGAAGCACCGCGACGGTCAATCCTGCTCGCCTTTTGGGATGGCGAGGAAAAAGGCCTGCTGGGGTCCGAACACTGGATTACGCACCCCACGATTCCGTTGAACCGCATGCGCATCATGATCAATGCCGACATGGTGGGTCGCTCGCGCGATTCGCGCGTCGAGGTGTTCGGAACGCGCACCAGCGGTGGATTACGCAAACTGGTCAGCCACCAGAACGACGTGCCCCAGTTGCAGGTCGACTTCAATTGGCAACTGAAGCCCGACAGCGATCATCACACGTTCTTTCAGCGCGGAATTCCGATTCTCATGATGCACACGGGTATGCATGGCGACTATCATCGGCCCAGCGACGATGCCGACAAGATTAACGTGCAAGGGCTGAAGCAAGTCGCACAGCTCATGTTTGGCGTGCTGGTGGAACTGGCCGACGCGGCGAGTTTGCCGGGCTTCCGCGCTCGATCCAGGCAGGAGGGGCGCGGCGATCAGCAACTGAGCGAGGTTGCCCTGTCGCCACTTCCCAGCCGGCTCGGCATCCGTTGGGACGACGCGATCGTCCAAAAGAAGGGTGACATCGTCGTAAAAAGTGTCGCTCGCGGTTCGGCGGCGGAGCGGGCCGGCATACGCATTGGCGATAAGTTGCTGACGTTTGCCGGGCGAGACGTCCACGGGGCTCAAGCCTTTCGCCTCAGTGTGCTGACGGCCGACAAAACCGTGACCGCGACGCTCGAGCGAGCCGGTACGTCCGAGCCGATCGAAGTCGCGCTCGAGCTGCAGGGTGGGCCCACTCGGCTGGGCATTTCGTGGCGGACCGATGAGGCCGAGCCGGGCGTTGTGATCGTCAATCGAGTGACCGCTGGCTCGCCGGCCGACCTGGCGGGCGCGCGTGCCGGCGACCGCGTCTATCGAGTTAACGGCCAGGACTTTGCCGACGCCGAAGCGCTGCGAAAGTTGGTCACGGCGGCCGAGGGTGCGATCGCGATCGAGCTCGAGTCGGCCGGCCGTGTGCGACTTGTCACCATCCCGGCACTGGACGAGCAGTTCGCAAGCTTGGCGACTGGCGATGAAAAAACGCCAACCGACGCCCCGAAGGACTGAACGGTTGGCGTGTTTGTTCTTTCTGCGGTCAGCGACTGCCTGCCCTACCTCTTTGGTGCACTACCCGCGGCGCCGGTCTGCGTGCCTGGCTTTTCGATGGCCAGCAATTCGATGTCAAAAATCAGCGTGGCGTTGGGGCCGATTGCCGGCGGGAAGCCCTGGTCGCCGTAGGCCAGCTCGGCCGGCACGAACAGTTGCCACTTCGATCCGACGCTCATCATTTGCAAGGCTTCTTTCCAGCCTTCGATCACGTTGGCCACGGCGATCTTGAAGGGCTTGCCGCCGCTGCTGTCGAACTCCTCGCCGTTGATGAAGGTGCCGCGGTAGACGACCGAAACGGTGTCGGTGACGCGGGGCCGCGGACCGCTGCCGGCCTTGACGATCTTGTACTGCAGTCCGTTGTCGGTCGTCTTCACGCCGGTGCGCTTTTTGTTGTCGGCCAGGAACTGCACATTGTCGGCGGACTGCTTTTGCGCGATGGCCTTCTCAAAGGCTTGCATGGCTTCCATGGCCTGCTCGTCGGTCAATAGCACCTTGCCGCTGCCAGCCGAGTCCTTGAGACCTTGAATCAACAGCTCGATATCGACGTCGACATCCTGTTTCTTCAGCCGGCTGCCCATGGTCATGCCGAAGCTGTAGCTCGCCTTTTCGCGCAGCGACTTGAGCTCACCCCGCTTGCCGCCTCCAACCTGAGCCTGGACCTGGCTGGCCAAAAGCGCCACGGCGAGGGCAACAACTAGTCGAAGGCTCATGTCGAATCCTTTCTCGTGTCTCATTTGATTTCCGTACCGGGTCCGTCCAGAGATGGAGCGCGATCTGGCGGTTTTTTCACGCGCGGGATGATAGCCGAACGAGTCGGCCGGACCTAGATCGATCTGGACCGGGCCGGTGGTGCTAGCACGCCGCCCTCTTGGCAAGTGCTTGCACGTCCTTCACGCGAGCAATTCGTGCCGCACGCGGGGCTCCTCGGTCGGTCCGATCAACCGCTGGTTGAGACCCTGATACTTATAGGCCAGCTTGTGTGGCTCCAGGCCCAGCAGGTGCAGGATCGTGGCCTGCAGGTCGGCGATGGGCACCTTGTCCTTGGTGATGAAGTAGCTGAAGTCGTCGGTCTCGCCGAAAACAATTCCCGGCTTCACTCCACCGCCGGCCATCCAGATGGTGAAGCAATGTGGATGGTGGTCGCGGCCGAGAAACTTGGAGCCCGCCCGCTCTTCGTTCATGGGCGTGCGGCCGAACTCGCCGCCCCAGACGACCAGCGTGTCGTCGAGCATTCCGCGGGCTTTGAGATCTTTGATCAATGCGGCCACCGGCTGATCCATCTCTTTGCACTTCTTGGGCAGGGCCGTGACGATGTCGTCGCCCGCGCCGGTGCCGTGGATATCCCAGCCCCCGTCGAACAGTTGCACGTAGCGCACACCGCGCTCGACCAGCCGACGGGCCAGCAGACAATTGTTTGCCAGCGACGCCGCGCCGGGCTTCGCGCCGTAGGCTTCCTGAACTGCCTTGGGCTCTTGCGAAATATCCATCGCGCCGGGCACGGAGATCTGCATGCGGTAGGCCAGCTCATACTGGGCGATTCGAGTCAGGGTCTCGGGATCGCCAAACTGCCTCAGCTCGAACTCATTGAGGGATTTCAATGCGTCGAGACTCCGCCGTCGCAAATCGCGCGACATGCCTTTCGGATCGGAGACGTAAAGGATCGGTTCCCCTTCGCTGCGGCATTGCACGCCCTGATAGACCGAGGGCAGAAAACCGCTGCCCCACAGGCTCTTGCCACCGGTGGGATCGGTGCCGCCGCTGAGCAGCACGACGAAGCCGGGCAGATCCTGATTTTCGGAGCCTAGCCCATAAGTAACCCACGAGCCGATTGACGCTCCGCCCGCGCGGGCTGCCCCGGTGTGCAGAAAAAGTTCCGCCGGAGCGTGGTTGAACTGATCGGTGTGCATCGAGCGGATGATGGCGATGTCGTCGGCGATCGTGGCCGTGTGGGGCAGCAGCTCGCTGATCCAGGCCCCGGCCCTGCCGTATTGCTTGAACTTGTACGGCGTGCCCAGCAGCTTAGGATGACCCTTGATGAATGCGAACCGCTGATTCGTAAGCAGCTCGTCGGGGCAGGGCTGCATGTTGTGCTCGACCAGCTTCGGCTTCCAATCGAACAGCTCCTGCTGCGGCGGCGA
>CAZUPX010000827.1:0-10549 GCA_964622155.1 uncultured Planctomycetaceae bacterium
GGACCTTCGAAGAAGTGCGCGGCAAAGCCTGGCGTTATCAACAGCGGATTCGTGGTGCGCAAAAACGGAAGAGCAAAGGTGGCCGAGGTCTCGACGTCGTTCACGCCCAGCGAGTTGGTGCCCATCGGCGATAGCCACGTGTAGCGTCCGCGCACCTCCTGCAGGAACCGCAGCGGCTGGCCTAATGGATTGCCGCCTTGGGGCATTTGCGGCATCTGCAAGCCCTCGGGATACAGCGATCCCGGCGCTCCGTTATACGGCGCGGGTGCATAAGGAGCAGGGGCATAGGGCGAGGCGGCGTAGGGCGAGTACGGTGCCGCGGCCGGAGCCTGCACAGGGGCACTGTAAGGATCGAAGGCTGGAGCGCTGCCGGAAATGGGCGGTGGTGCCGTTCCCAGTGGAGCTTGTGAAAACGTCGAGCCCGCCATCGGCGGAATCGAGGGACCTGGAGTCACCTGTGCCAGTGGCGGTGACATCGTCGCGCTCTGATCGAGCATCGTGGGAAACTGCACACGTTGCCCCCAGGCCGGCAACGCCGCACCGAGGCACCATGCAGCCACGACCAGGCCGCGCGCAGCGCAGACAGTAAACGATGTGATGCGAATCAAGCTCGGAACCGAGTGAAAAGAAGGGATTCCGCCGAGGCGGAGGTTTTTTCAGGCCGTTTTTAATACCGACGCTTGTCGAAGGGGTCAAGACCACTGGCGGCCGCTTGCCGATTTCCGGTAGGCGTCGCCAGCAGGGATTGATAGCATGACTGTCTGCAATCATGGGACAAAAAGTCATCAACAGCGAAGTCGCGGCACGCGGGTCGACATCACAGTGCGCCGCCGATTCGCTAGTGCCCGAGAAGGTTTCCGCCGCGGGCGTTGTCGGCCAGGTGGAGTATTACGCGACGCTCACATCAACACAGGACCGCGCCCATGAGCTGGCACGGTCTGTTGATTGCGGTCCGCTGCCACTATTGGTCGTGGCGGAAGAACAGACCGCCGGGAGAGGCCGCGGCAGCAACCGCTGGTGGACCGGGCGCGGGAGCCTGGCGTTCAGCTTGCTGTTCGACCCCGCCGCCTGGGACTTGTCGCGCGAGCCGACGCCGCGTCGCTCGCTGGCCGTCGGCGCCGCAATCGTTGAGGTGCTCCGCCCGTTGGTGCCGCGGCACCCGCTGGGTCTTCACTGGCCGAACGACGTTTTCGCAGACGGCAGGAAACTAGCCGGCGTGCTGATCGACGTGTTGCAGGGCGGTCGCCACGTGATCGGTGTCGGGCTGAATGTCAACAACACACTCGACGGCGCGCCCAGCGACGTTCGCCACCGCGCAACAAGCCTGTGCGAGCTGACCGGGGAGACATTCGATCGGACGAACCTGCTTGTCGCGCTAGTGGCCAACGTGCAGCGTTCGCTGCGAGGGTCGACCGAAGACGCGGTCGGCTTTGGGCAGCGACTGACGGAATTGTGTCTGCAGATCGGTCAGGACTTGACTATCGACCTCGGCGGGTGCCGCACAACCGGCCGGTGTCTGGGTATCGACGCTGATGGCTCGCTCGTGCTCGAGACAGTCGCCGGACCGCAGCGGTTCTATTCTGGAACGCTCGTTTAGAGAAGTCTTACCGCCTGCGTGGATGTCGTTTAGCGCTGCTCTTCGTCTCTCGCCAGGCAGCCACACAAACCTCCTGCCGGTTGTGTGCCAATTGCTGCGCGCGAACTTGCGGGTATCCCCACGACCGAACGCGCTCGAGATACTCGTCAAGGCGATCGGCGGCATCCCACTCAAGGAGCTTGAGCGTGAGCAGCAACCCGCGAATCTCGACGCCCGGATAAGTGACGATTGCTTCGACTGCTTCCAGCGTGCTCTCGGGCGCAATGTTCATGTCGGCCGCGAGCCAGTCGACACCGCGAAACTCGCGACGCCGCACGTCAGCGGCCCGCTTTTGCACGTGCGTAAATCGCGAGTGTTCAAGCACGCGCGAATCGACTTTGGCGGGGTCGATCCCGATGACTGCCAGTCCGTGTTCCAAGAGCGCTTGGCTTGCGCCCCCCGGTGCGCAACCCAACTCGACAAACCGGTCACCCGCGAGAATCGGCAAAGCTGACCAATGCAGGGCTTCCTCGATCTTCAACCAGGCTCGGCTGACTGCGTCGTTGGGCAACTCGATATCGCGCAGCCCACCCGGAAAACACGACTCGCCGGATCGCGCTCGATGATAGCCCAGCCACCACAGATCGGGCTCGATCAGAATGCAGTCGAGCACCAACTGACCCGGCTCGGCGACACGAGCTGGCGGCGTGGAGTTGGAAGATGTGGGCCAGCGCTGACGAATCGCCGCTTCAGCTTCGATCGCCACGGGCGTAATGCTGGGCTCGAAACCACGAAAGCCGGGGCGGGCCGTGTCGCGCTGCCAGACGTGCAACACGTCGTACGGGCGCTTTGCCGCAATTCGGGCAACCTCGTTTGCTCGCGTGTTCAAATCGGTTCCTGACACCTTTTCCAAGGAGAAGCCATGAGCGCGAGCGAAGACGCAGTCGAGGTCGATGTCGTCCGGCAGCTTGAGCCCTTCGGAGAGCTTGAAGGTTACAAAGCCCGGCCGTGAATAGGCGAAGTGAAGCTCGGGCCATAGCCGCGCGATCTTGGATTTTAGCGCGCCTTCCGCCCCAACCTGGCAGGTGGCGAACAGGAATTCGCAGGAGCTGTCGCCGGTCTGAGCCACACGCTACTTGCCTCCCACAAAGATCGCCTGTGCGTTTGAGCCAGTGACGTCGGTCAGTTCGAGCCGCACTTGGCCACTGGTTTCTGCACGAAGCGTAAGCGTTATGCTGTGCAAGCCGGCGGCGAGGTCGAGTGTTTGTTTTCTCCCTGGCTTGAGCGAAGCCGCATCAAGCCACGCTTTCTCGACCGGTCCATTGCAGATCAATGGAAGCCAAGACCTGCTAATCAGTCGCCGAAGTCGTCGTCCGAATCCGCGTCGTCGTCTTCGCCGCTGCCCAGGTCATCATCTTCTTCGAACTCTTCCTCGAAGTCGTCATCGAAGTCGTCGTCGAAATCATCCTCGTCGAAGTCGTCGACCTGCTCAAGGGGTTCGACGGGCACATTAACCTCCTCGACATCATCGTCGAGATCTTCCCCTTCCTCTTCCGTCTCCTCCTCGCTCGCGCGCACGTAGTACGAGGTCATCGAGGCGAAAACCAGGAGATCGATCGCAGACGCGTCATCGGCGCAAAACATGGAACGGTTCCTCGTGCCCATAAATGTGCAACTGGGAATAGAAAATCATCGCCAATTTCGCGGAACGGTCAACTGGTACCGTGCCCGATCAGATCGCTTGGCATTCAGTTTTCCGGCTGAGCCCGTTTAGCGGCGTAGTAGTCGTCGAAAAACTCGCACTGGGCGCGCAACATCCCGTCCCTTTCGGCAATTTTATCTCCGAACTCCAGGCAGGGCTGCTTTTCGGGATCATAGGCCGGCCAGGTCGGCTGGTCGTTGCCATTGGGGTCGCCGCTCGCGGCGAAGCGGACCCAATAGTTCGACATCGCGCCGGCTAGCGACCGATCCGTCGGACCGCTACTCCAAGTCGCCTCGTCGAGATTGTTGAACACATAGATGATCTCGGCCGCGTGATAGGCGCCGTACGTTTTGGCGTCGGGCCGAGATGGAACTCGCGAGAAGTAGTACAGATATGCCTTGTCGCCGGCTGTCTGGGTCAGCCGGGCCCAGGTTCGCATCTCCCATGTAAACCATTCGTCGCGAACGCTGTGCAAGAAGGCGTCCCGCACGTCGCTGTCGCTCGTGACCGGATAGACCTTCATGAATTTCTCGGCCAGGTCCGCATACTTTCGCTTTGCAGCCTCGGCAAATGAGTCAGCCTTTGTTGGAATCAACGCCGGGGGAGTCAGCGACGTGCCCTCGTCCGCATTGGAGCCGAGCAGAACGGGCACTCTGTTTTGTTTCCCCGCTGCATAGATGTTGTAGATTTCGTCCGGAAAGACCCAGCCGTCGACATTTGGCCGTGTGCGGGCCGCGGCAGGCTGTTTGGTGGCCACCGACAGGATTTCGTCGGTCGACTTGCCACGCAACGCCGCTAGCGGATCCGCCGCGTCGGCGCACTCAAGCGCCGCAGCCAGGCCCTCGCCGGTCTTCTCTGCCGACGGCATCGATCCGCGCTGGGTCTTCAAGTGGTGCATGGGCGCGAAGCAGCCGCCGCTTTGCCCAATAGCCCGCTGGAAAAGTCCCTTTGCCAACGGAGTGGCTACCAACGAGCAGACACTCCACGAGCCGGCTGATTCGCCGAAGATCGTGACGCGGTTCGGATCGCCACCGAACGCTCCGATGTTGCGTTTTACCCACTCCAGAGCCGCGATCTGGTCCAGCACACCGTAGTTGCCGCTCGAGCCCTGGGGCGATTCTTTGCTGAGCGCCGGATGTGCGAAGTAACCGAAGGGGCCAAGGCGATAATTGATCGTCACGAGCACTACGCCCTTGCGCGCCAGTGCCGCCCCGTCATATGCTTGCAGTGAGCCGGACCCGCGCGTCAGCGCTCCGCCATGTATCCAAACCATTACCGGCTGCTTGTCGCCAGGCGCATCCGCGCCCGTCCACACGTTGAGAAACAAGCAGTCTTCGCTCTGCGGTTGAGGCGCTTGCGCGTAGACACTGCCTGCGGGATACGGAGCTTGCGGGCAGATCGCGCCAAAGCTCTTGCATTCGCGCACACTCTGCCAACCTTCGGGCGGCTGCGGCGGTTGCCAGCGCAGCTTGCCTAGCGGCGGCGCCGCGAAGGGAATGCCGAGGTAGGCACGAATCTTGGCGTCGTCGCCCACGCGCTTCCCGCTGACCAGTCCGCTATCGATCCGAATCGGCTCGTCAGCCACGCACAACGATGATGCAAACAGAGCGATCGCCGAGCAGGATAGGAGCGACAGGAGTATTCGGTCGTATCTCGTGTAGGGCTTCATGGCAGCGTTCCTAATTTTCGGCACCGGAGCTTTTTTGGGCGTCAACCAGCCGTGCCTCACAACGTAACGCCAAGCCGATGAACGTGCAAACAACCGGTGGCCCCCCGCTCGCGGGGACGGACTTCCAGCGCCGCATCCTCGTGCCAATCACCTCGCTAGCCGATGAACCGAAGCGCCGCCAGTCGGCCGATTCTGACCTGCGAACGAGCCGACGTTCTTTGGGAACTGAAAATGCTGAGTCGAACCGTGGGACACGTCACGACCATGGTGTCGACGCAGCAGCCCGTTGAAAAATGCCACGACGGCATTTTTCAACGGGCTGCTGCGTGGGGCCGCACAGGCGGCCGTCCCTGGGTCCAGCTAAGGGCTTGCGCGTCCAACCACGGTACAACGCCGCCTGACGTCCCGCTGGCTGTTTGGGAAAGTCCCCACGCCCGCTGGGCGTGGGCTCGGATTCCACTATAATAGTTCGGTTGTGGAAGCCTTATGATCCGGCGCGCGGCTGCGGTCCACGGGACGGTTCGGCGGCGCGCATTGAGCTTGAATCATTTCTGCCATAGGAGGTTTGCCGTGCGACACTTTCGATTGTATCTCGTCTGTCTCGTGTGCGCCACGTCGGTCGTCGGATGTTCGCGCGGCGTGACCAGTAAGGTGACCAAGATCGCGCCGGGAGACGACGCCCAGAAGCGTGCACAGACCGCGTTGATCAATGCCAAGCCGGGCGAAGTCATCGAGTTTGGCGAAGGCAAGTTCGAGTTCACTTCCACCTTGTCGCTTGACGTAAATGACATCACGATCCGTGGCCAGGGTGAAGACAAGACCATTCTCGCCTTCAAACAACAGGGGCAGGGAACCGGCGGCGAAGGCATTCTGGCCACGGGAAACAAGAACCTCACGATCGAAAGCCTGGCTGTCGAAGACGCCCGCGGCGACGCGATCAAAGTTAACGGCTGCGACGGCGTCATATTTCGCAAGGTCCGCACCAGTTGGTCGGGTGGTCCCAAGGAAACGAACGGCGGCTACGGACTTTATCCCGTCCTGTGCAAGAACGTGCTGATCGAAGACTGCATCGCGCAAGATGCTTCCGACGCCGGCATCTACGTCGGCCAGAGTGAGAACATCATCGTTCGTCACAACCGCGCCGAGCGAAACGTGGCCGGTATCGAGATCGAGAACTCGGTGAACGCCGACGTGTATGACAACGTGGCCACCGACAACACCGGAGGCATCCTGGTGTTCTCGTTGCCAGACTTGCAGAAAAAGATCGGCCACCACTGCCGCGTGCACCACAACCAAGTGGTAGAGAACAACCGCGAGAATTTCGCCCCTGCGGGCAATACAGTGGCCGGCGTTCCCTCGGGCACGGGCATCATGATTATGGCCAATCGCGACGTCGAGGTGTTCGAGAACAGTATCGAGAAGAACCACAACATCGGCGTGTCGATCATCAGCTACCTGGTCACCGGCCGGCCCTATGTGCAAGACGCGGTCTACGATCCGTTCTGCGAGGCCATCCACATCCACGACAACAAAATTGTCGGTGGCGGTGAGAAGCCCAACGGCAAGCTCGGCGAACTGGTAGGCGCCCTGGCCGGCGGCAAGCTACCGGCGATCGTCTACGATGGCGTGGTCGATCCCGGTAAGGCAGTCGACGGAAAGTTACCCGCAGATCGGGCGATTCGCATTCGCAACAATGGTGAGGCCGACTTCATCAACTTCAATTTCGCGCAACTCGACCAGAATGATCCTTCCAAGAACGAGGGGAAAATCAGCCGCGATCTGGCACCCTACGAGGGTGAAATCCAGAAGCTGCCCCCTGTAAGAATCGCCGGAGTGAAGTGATGCGGCCCGGGCACGCTTGTGCCTTTCGTTTCTGCATGCGCGTCGATGGGATAAGCCTGCTGGGCGCTGCCCTAGTGGTCTGCGCAGTGGGTGGATGTGGCAAGAGCGAAGCCCCGCCCCTGCAAAAACTCTCTGAGTACGGGTTGTTCACCGGCAACGGCAGCACGCAAGAACCGGTCGGCGGAATTATTCCGTATGACCTTAACTCGCCGCTGTTCTCCGACTACACGGAAAAGCTTCGATTCGTGCGACTCCCGGTAGGTCAAAACGCCCAGTATTCCGAGCACGACGCGTTTGAATTCCCAGTTGGCACGATTATCGCCAAGACATTTGCCTATCCGGTCGACGAGCGCGACGCCAGCCTGGGCCGGCGGCTATTGGAGACCCGGATCCTGAAGCGTGAGGCCGAGGGCTGGATCGGCTTGCCGTATATTTGGAACCGCGAGCAGACCGAGGCGACGCTCGATGTGGCAGGCGAACTCGTCGACACGCACTGGATTGACGCAAAAGGGCAAGAGCGCACCAATAGCTACATCATCCCGAACTCCAATCAGTGCAAGGGCTGCCACAAGCAAGGCGACTCATTTCAACCGCTGGGCCCCAAGGCGCGACATCTCAATCGCGATTTCGCGTACCCCAAGGGCACAGAAAACCAGTTGGTGCATTGGACCCGCAACAAGGCGCTAGCCGGCGCACCCGACCCAAACGTCGCGCCGCGCGCCCCGGTTTGGAATGACCCCGACAGTGGAACGCTCGATGCCCGAGCTCGCGCGTGGCTTGAGATTAACTGCGCCCATTGCCACAACCCCATTGGCCCCGCTCGCAACTCGGGCCTTGACCTGACGGCCTCGCAGAAGTCGCCCACGCAATGGGGTGTCTTCAAAACGCCAGTGGCCGCCGGTCGCGGCACCGGCGGGCGCGATTTCGATATCGTGCCGAGCGATCCGGACGCATCGATCCTGATGTTTCGCATGACTTCGATCGACCCAGGCATCATGATGCCCGAGCTGGGCAAGCGGATGGTGCACGAGGAAGGAGTCGAGCTGGTGCGTCAGTGGATCGCCGCCATGCCTCCCAGCAAGCCAGGGGGCGGTGCACAATAGGCGCACCGATTCCGAGCGACCTTGCCTCGCGAGAGATCGCCATGACCACTCCCGGCGAAGCGCTCGAGCAGGCGCGGCAACTTGTCGTGACGGGCCAGTTGGACAAGGCCGTCGAGCTCTATCGTCGGATTACACAAGTCGAGCACGAGGCTGATGAGCTGTGGAACGAGCTGGCGATTCTGCATTTGCGCATGCAGCAACTCAATGCGGGAGTCGACTGTTTGCGACGAGCTGTCGCGCTGAGCCCGAACAATTTGAATTATCACGCCATGCTCGGCACGGCATTACAGATGATGAAGCGGCCAGCCGAGGCTGTGGACAGTTTCGAACGAGCCTTGGAAATCGGACCGCCGGCCGCCCAATTGTTTAACAACCTCGCCTTGGCACTCAAAGATGCAGGCCGAACCGATGACGCCCTGCGAGCGTTCGACGAGGCGTTGACTGTCCAGCCCGACTACGTCAATGGTCACTTCAATCGAGGCAATCTGCTATTCGGTCTGGGACGGCTGGACGAGGCCGTCGCGGATTATCGCCATGCCGCGCGATTGGCACCCGACGACGCGGCGGCGATGTGCAAGTTAGGCATGGCCTTATACGATTTGGGCCGGCTCGACGAGGCGCTGTCGACGTACAACAAGGCTCTGCAAATCAAGCCTGACTATCCTGATGTTCGCCGCAACCGAGCGCTGATCTGGCTCTCGCGAGGTCAGTACGTCCAGGGCTGGCCGGAGTACGAGTGGCGGCTGAAGTGCGACGGGGCAACAAAGCGGTCCGTTGATGCCCCACGGGGGGAAGGGCAGGACCTCAAGGGGTGCACGCTGTTTGTGTACGCCGAGCAGGGCCTGGGTGACGCGCTGCAGTTTATTCGCTATCTCCCGCTCGTTCTCGAAATGCATGGCAGCGTTCTGGCCGACGTGCACGCGCGGTTGGTACCGCTCTTGGCGCAGTCCGGTTTCGGACAACACCTGGTGCAGGCCGGATCGACGCCGACGTGTGATTTTCACTGCCCATTGATGAGTTTGCCGGGATCGGTGCCAGCAACTCGAGGTGAGCCATATTGGGGCGGCCGCTACCTGGCAGCCAATCCTCAACTGGTGGCGAAGTGGAAAGATCGGCTGCGCGAAATTACTGGCTTCAAGATCGGCATCGCGTGGGCCGGCAACCCGGACCATCCACACGACCGTTTTCGTTCGGCCGACTTGCGGCAGTTCGCACCGTTGGCCACCGTTCCAGGAGCGCGGTTGATCAGCTTGCAGAAGGGACCGGGAAGCGAACAACTGGCGCACGTCGGCCGCGAATTTGATGTCGTCGACCTGGGCCCGGAATTGGATTCGAGCGGCGCTTTCATGGACACCGCCGCCGTGATGCAAAACTTGGACCTGGTAATTACGGTTGACACTGCCGTAGCGCACCTTGCCGGTGGGCTGGGCGTGCGTGTCTGGGTGTCGTTGGAATACTCGCCCGATTGGCGTTGGCTTTCCGAGGGTGATTCCACGGTCTGGTATCCGTCGATGCGGTTGTTTCGGCAGCGCGAGCTTGGCGGATGGCCCAGGGTGTTCGCCGAAATGGCCGTTGAGTTACCCAAGATTGCTGCAACGACTTCGTAAAGCGGTGGGCCGGTTGTGCGGCTGGTGCCGATTTTCCCGCTAGCCGCGCCGCAAGTTGGCCGTGACCTATTCTTGTAGATGTCCCCCTGCGCGAGAGTTGCCATGAACGTCCGGCGCCATGCTGGTTTTACGCTGATCGAAGTTTTGATTGTGGTCGTGACCGTTGCCATTTTGGCAGCCGCGGTCATCCCCCAATTCTCATCGTCGGCCAAGGACTCGCAAGAGGCGAGCCTGAAACTAAATCTTCAATCGTTACGGAAGTACGTGCAACTCTATAAGGCGCAGCATTTCGAAAAGGTCCCCAACGGTTCGAGCAATCTGGTGCAGCTCACCTCCGCCACCGACAGTACCGGCGCGGTCAGCTCGAATGGCGAGGTCGACGGCACACATCCGTTCGGGCCGTACGTTCAATCGATTCCCCCGCAGCACTTCTCGGGCTCGACCACCGTGCGACTCGTCCTCGGATCCATGGGAACCGTGCCGGCGGCCACCGCCGCGCCTGGCGGTGGATGGGTCTATCGCATCACCACGGGCGAAATCTGGATCGACCATCCGGACTACGTCAATTGGTGATCTTCCGAATTCGGCGCTGCAACCTGGCCGTTGCTCGCGATGCGCCTTGTGAGTACGATGCCCGGATCGTACGTTGTCCATCGGTTCTCGTTCTATATGGCAATCGTGTATGACTTGTCGATGCCTGTTGTTCCTCGTCGCCGCGGTGTCGACAGTTGTCGCGGCTCCGTTTGCGAGCGGTGATGGCGTCGAAGAACATTTGGCGACCATTGAGCGCGTCGGTGCGCAAGGCGCCGCGTCGCCGGCGGCGCGCATCGCGTGCGACGAACTGCAACGATGCGGCGGCGAGATCGTGCCGCGGCTGCTGGTGGCGATGCAAACCGACAACCCAATCGCAGCGAACTGGTATCGCACGGCGTACGAGGTGATCGTCGACCGAGAATTGGGCAAACCGGCCAAGACGCTTCCGGTAGCGGAAATTCGTGAGTTTGTCAGCGATGCGAAACACTCCGGCCGAGTCAGGCGGCTAGCTTTGCG
>CAZUPX010000828.1:0-6211 GCA_964622155.1 uncultured Planctomycetaceae bacterium
CTGGCCACCCTGTTTCCAATATCCCTACATAATCTGTCGCTAGCCATCTGAGGCACACCATCGTCATTAGGCCCACAACGGCTGCCAAGACGAGTAGCGCCCGCAGACTGAATTGAGGCCGCTGGCGTTTGGGGCCTTCGCTCATGGGGCCAATATAGGCGAGCGGGATATGGCGCAAAAAGATGGCCAACCCGTTTCGGGGCTGGCCGTCTTTTTAGGCTACTTGAATCTACCTAGTCGTCGAATCCAGGGTCGATCATTTTGGGGCGCGTGCGAAGCGCCCTTGCTAGTTTCTGGATTGTCAAATGCGTTGGTGTATGCTTTCCGTTTTCCAATCTTGAAACGTGGCTTTGGGGAATGCCCGCTAGTTCTGCAAGTTGTTGTTGTGAGAGTCCTTTTGCGATGCGCCGATTTCTAATCTCGATGCCGACCTTGGCATGATACCGCCGAACCTTTTCTTTCGTTCGTCGATCTACGCCAGATTCCACGTTTCCGACATCTGCATTTCCATCGGGGTTGATGATCTCCAAAAGTGCGGCGATGATCTCCTTTTTTTCTTGCTCATCGCGGGACTTTTGGAAAAGACGCTGAAGTTCACAGAAGTGGCTGATTTCCTCCTTTGTTAAGTTTAAGAGCTTAAGCGCCTGCAGCTCCGCGGCGTGCTTGCGACTGGCACTGCGGCTTGCAGTCATGGTCATACGGTGTGCCTCCAGAAACTAAAAGGCCCCTAAAAAAACTACTTCCTCCGGTAAATAGCCCCAACGGCAACAAGGCCACGTTTATATTGGCCTAAGCGCGTTTTTGCATTGATTATTACATGCCTCGGGGTCTGGTCTTCTTCATCCTTGCGGTACGTCTTCAAAACGACTAGCTCATCCATTTCGTCAATCGTTTTGAAGTAGAACCGTATGTTTTTCTTTCCAAGAAGCCCACCCCTTTCCGACAACTCAAAGATTCCATCAATCGGTTTGATCTTGAGTTGAGCGCACTTTGCAGCATCTCGAAACCATCGCAACTTTTTCAGAATTGCCACACAATGCCAGTACTCTCCGTCATTCAGTTCATCATGTCCCTCCTCAATCGCGCGCTGCAGCACCACTAAGGTTAACGGTTTTGGTCGAGCGCCCCTGTCCCGGTGAGGGCGTTTGTGCCGAGCCATGCTTGTGTCCTTATCGGCCCCATTTATGGCGATCTCAATACAAAATTATACAATCTTATGCAATCTGCCACAAGAACGCGAACTGGGCAAATCTGCCGGTTGTCGGGATAACCGCAATATGCCTAAACGCTCAAACAAGCCGAAAGACACTCAGCAGCTCGCCAGGTCCGTTCTGGACGCCGTGGAGCCGGCTCTGGACAAAATTTACAGGGCGAAGCCAAGCCGGTTTTCGGGAATTTCGGGAGCGCTTTCCCACCCCATCCCAGGGCCTTTAGATACTTCCGGCCGCCCTTCGCGCCTTGCAGGATTTCTCGATCCGGGGCGGTCGATCTGCTAGACTTGCTCTGTCGCGTGAACCCAAACGGAGGGAAAACCACATGGCCACCGCAACCGGCGGATCGGGTGACGACGGCTACTCGGACGAAAGCTTCTGGGAGAAGCTTCGCCGCTTCGCCAAGGTCGCTGGATACGAGGTCGTGGAGAAAGCGCTTTGGCTCTACTACGCCGCGCAAGAAGGTGAGACGCCAGCCTGGGCAAAGGCCGTGATATTGGGGGCCTTGGCCTACTTCATCAACCCACTCGATGCGATTCCCGACGTCGTGCCCGTTGTAGGCTATGCCGATGATCTCGGAGCACTTGCGTTAGCGGTCGTTGTCGTTGCGATTTATATCACGCCCGACATTAAGGGGAAGGGCAAGCAGAAGTTGGAGGAGTGGTTCGGTTGACTGGTGCCTCGCCCGAGACACAAGGCCGCCCATCAACCCACCGCCCGAATCATCGCCAGGATGCCCGCCTTGATTGCTTCCGGCAGCGTCGGCCAGGCTTCGACCACTTCCGCCAAACCGGGGGCATTTAGGGCTTCCCGCGCACCGAGTGCGCCGCATTCTGCGCCGCTTTCGTTGCCGACCCCCTGATTTCCCGATGATTTCGGGCCATGTTCAATTCCCGCCGCCTCCATTTTTGGCCGCCCAGCGGCCAAAAATAGAGCAGGAGAGAGGAGAAAGTAGAGAGGAGAGAAGTAGCACAAGGCAGAGAATGGTAGATCGTCAGCGTCAGATCATCCCTCCTGCGGTCTCCTAACTACTCTCTACCTTCTGTCCCTGGACTCACGCATTCCGTTCGCCTTCGAGAAACTGGAGGTCTATCAGAAGGCGGACTCCCTCGCGGATCAAGTCGCCGCTTTGACCCAAGAGTTTCCGCGCGGCTACGGCTTCCTGATCGATCAACTCAACCGCGCGGCGCTTTCGATTGCGACAAATCTGGCCGAGGGAAACGGCCGGTTCACAAAGCCGGACCGCAAGCACTTCTTCACCATCGCCCGCGGCTCCGCTCAGGAGTGTGTTCCGTTACTCGAAATTGCGCGGCGGCGCCAGTTGCTAGACACTTTCCCCTTCCAATCGTGCCCTCAGTTCGGGGAACGCTTGGTGCTCAAGCGCGCCGAACAGCGGGTGCGACGTCAGCTTGGCACGCGAGAGCGCGGGGGACGTAATGCCGCACAGCCAGCGGGCCATCGCCACCGGATCGGAAAAAAGTTCCGCATGTTCCCGCCGCACCGTGCGAGCCTGCTCGATGACGGCCTCGTCGATCGGCGGCCGACGGCGCGACGGCGGATCCGCCGGCCGGAGGGGGTCGAGACATCTCGTGCAGTGTCCACAAGGATCGCTCCGCGTTTCCCCAAAGTGCCGGCATAAGGCATTGACCTGACAACCGGATTGCCCCGCCAGTTCGAGGACCTGACCGATCCGTTCGATTTCCTGATGTTCGCGCTGGACAGTGCGGGCATGGAGTTGGCCGGCGAGAACGCTCGGATCCGGCGGTGTTTTCAATCGTTGATAGCGATTCCGGGTGCCGGCCGTCTGCAATTCGAGCCAGCCACGTTCGGACAAGTAATCGAGGGCGCGCACCACGCGATCGCGTGGGGTTGCGAGCGCGCCGGCCGCTTGATCGACGTCGATTTGGAACCAGGTTTTCGCTTTCTTGGCTTGCCGAAAGAGCTGTTCCAGGAATTGACGCCGCTGGCCGTCAAACTGAGCCAAGATCTGTCTCGACGTCTCGAGCGGCCGAAATCGGTAGGTCGAATAGAAGGGCGTGCCGCCGGACAAGAACCCATCCAATTCGAGGTAAGTCAGCAGCGTGCGCACGACCAACATCCGAATGTCGCATGCAGCCGCGAGATCATAGTAACTCACGTCGAACCGGGCACCCTGGCGGAAAACCTCCTCGATCAGGCGATCGACGGCCGCGCGCGTCGGGGTGTCGCCATAGGCGAAGTTTTCCAATTGATTGAGATCGTCCAGGCAGACAAACATTTCGCACGTGGCCGGTTGCCCGTCGCGGCCGGCTCGGCCGATCTCTTGCGAGTAGTTCTCCAAGCTTTTCGGCAGGTTGTAGTGATAAACATAGCGGATGTCGGACTTGTCGATGCCCATGCCGAAGGCGATCGTCGCCACAACCATGCCGGCGTCGGACTGCATGAACCAATCCTGGACCGTGGTGCGCTGGTCGTCTTCCATGCCGGCGTGATAGGCCCGGGCGTCGAATCCTTGTCCAGCGAGTCTTGCGGACAGCGTCTCCGCCGTGCGTTGCAGGGTCACGTAGATGATCGTCGGACCGGCTGGCCGATCGCGCAATCGTTCGACCAGCAGCGCATCCCGGGCCTGGGAATCGATCTGCCCCGTTAGGACGGTCAAGTTCGGGCGATAAGAACTATTGCGCACGGCGCACTTCGATTCGATGTCGAACGCCTGGCAGATGTCGGCCAGCACGTGCGGCGTGGCGGTTGCCGTCAACGCCAACAAGCGCTCGGCCCGGCATTGACGAGCGAACTCGACCAGCTTGAGATAGTCGGGCCGAAAGTTGTGACCCCATTCGGAAATGCAGTGGGCCTCGTCGATGGCGAATAGTGCCACGCGAACTTGTCCGATGGCCTCGCGAAACCGCTCGTTCTGAAACCGTTCCGGCGCCACATAGAGCAGCCGCAAAGCCCCGACGCGCACCTGCTGCATGACCTCTCGGTACTGATCGGCCGAAAGCGTCGAGTCGAGCCTTGCCGCCGCGATGCCGCGGGCGGTCAATGCGTCGATTTGGTCCTTCATCAGGGCAATCAGCGGCGAGACCACCAGCGTCACGCCGTCGAGCAGGAGCGCCGGTAGTTGATAGCACAGCGACTTTCCACCCCCCGTGGGAAAGACGGCCGCCGCTGATTTTCCGGCTAGCACGTGTTCGATCACTTCGCGCTGCCCCGGCAGAAAGCGACCGAAGCCGAAGTGCGTACGCAACGACTGCAGGCGGTCTTCGGTCATGGGGGCAATCGATGCGAGCAAGGATCGGTTCAACCACCGAACCACTAAAAAGCAGTCCGGACGCCGGTACTTTTGCGGCGAATAACGTCAATTCAATCCGACGCGCGTCTGGTGTCAACCATCAGGCGGACAAGCACGGGTCATGGGACTGTTTGGTCGGCCAACTGCCAGCCTTCAAGAAACTACCTTTACCAGTGGATGGGATGCGGTACATTATTGAATTCAAGAATCGGCCAATCTGATCGGATTCCGCTTACCCGGCAAGGAGTGCGACTTCGTGATGTGCGACTTCGTGACGACCACGACGGCAACGGTTTGCCAAGCGGGCGGCTGCTCCAGCGACACGCGAACACCTGGGAATTCAAGATCAGTGAAGATGTCTTTCTAGGTGCCGATCTGTTCCGCCTGCGGTTTCCCGGCGCGTCTGTCGACGGCGGTCGTTATCGAAGCCATGAGAATTTCTATCGCAGTTGGCACGCCGCTTCACTTGCCCGCAATGATCGCCTCAAGTTGTTTGGCGCTCAGGAACAGTCGAAAGGGATGGCCCGGCAGCTCTTCGAAGTCCCAGCGTTGATAGAACGTTTTGGCCGATTCGTTGATGCAGTCAAGGATGACCGCGACGAATGGAAACGTCTTGCCACCTTCCCAACAGTCGCGTAGGGCTTGCGCCAGCAACAGGGCACCCAAACCCTCGCCCTGGCGCTTGTCGTGTACTCCAAGCCATGCCAGTACTGCGACCGGCAATATTCGACGAGGCAAATGTTTTGACACCTCGCTGGGCAGCTCATTAAAGTCAATCTGCCCCGTCGCAAGCGTGTAGTAGCCGGCAATGATTCCCGCATCGTGGATCAGCACCTTAGTAACCGAAAGATGTTTGGCCTGGTGTTGCAATGCCTTGGTGGCCAACCAATCATCGACCATCGGCTCGCCGGAATGGAAGCGACGACGCGGATGCTCGCGCGCCAGACGCTCCAGCCGTAGGGCGTCCGGGAAACGAATGCCGTTCACTTCTCGCCTCGCATCACCGCGCCCAACCGCCGTTGTGCGGCACTAAGCATTGGCGCCTCGTTCAAGGCGGTCCAGAACGATAACTGCTCTTCGGGGGTCAGGGTGATGACTTTTTCACGGGCTGCGCGGACCTCTTTCCTCGCTTGAGGGACAGTGACCGTGCGCACATAATCGCTAATGCTGATCTGTCGCAAGTCCGCCGCCTGGGAGAGGAATTGCTTGCTCTCTTCATCCAGGCGAACCATCAGCGGACTGGTTGGTTTTGCGGATTCACGTTTGGTCGAACGGGTGGCCATACGGTCTTCCTCCTTCTTTGAACCATTGTATTGCAAATAGCAATACAGTCAAGTCGCGGCAGATTGGCGAGGCTTGTCATCCCATACAGCCGCGTTTCCACCGTTGTCGCGCGACAACCAAATACGACGCGATAGGGCATTTGTGTTGTGTGACTCAATCTTTGCGAGAACGTCTGCACGGACCATGTCGGACGGCCCGTGCCAGACGATGAGGACGCCGGCCTCGCGACTTCGGCGAATTACCGGTCCATCTTTTGGCTGTCCTATCAGGCCGATGAGGAAAGATCCTGGCCAGAGATTGTGTCAAAGTCGGACTGTGAATGAGGAGGGTTTCGCTTGCCCATCGGAGTGATTACAGGCCGGCTGAAGTACACGCCGTCAAAAGTACGCTTGTCCGCTCGCAAAAGTCGCCCTATACTCGTTGTCTTTCCCGCACTTGCAGCTTT
>CAZUPX010000829.1:0-2779 GCA_964622155.1 uncultured Planctomycetaceae bacterium
CCCAGGTGTCGTCGAGATCGAATGGCGGATAGCCGACCTCGAGACGCGATTGTCGAAACAGGGACGGGCCGCCAAGGACATGAAACAGCGAGCTCAGCAGACCCAAACCGCTCGAAGAACCAACGAGTCAGCCGGGATAACAAGCCCCGAGAACAGCAAAGCCGCCCAGCAGCGTCGGCAGGTCCAACAGCGTTGGGAGGCCGCCCAACGAGACCTGCAGTCGGCCGTCGAGGCCGAGAACGGCGCGGCCGAGCGCTGGATCGCGGCCGAGGCCGCCGAAGCTCGCGCAGCCGAATCGTGGGCAGCAGAGTCGCGCGAAGCCGAAGCGCGCGAAGCGAAATCGCGGGAAGCGGAAGCGCGGGCAGCCGAGGCGTGGGCGGCGAAAGAAGCCGCACTGCCGGAAAACCCGATCGAATTGCCGGCCGAACCACAGGCTGTAGCTTCTGGGGCAGCGGAGGAAGAGGTCGCTCCAACACCGGCCTATTCGCCGCTGAGCGTCGACGTCTCGCCACCGCTTTCCGACGTCCCACCTCCGCTGGCGGTCTCGCCGCTGCGTTCCGCGGTACCACGTCCGCCAGGTTCGGGGTCGCCATTGCGACCGGCCGCTCCTCCGCCGGCCGTGGTCGTGTCACCTCCAGCGTCGCCGCCGGCCGCCTCCGTATCGCCGCTGCGCGAGGAGCCTTTCCGCGAGTCTCCCTTGCGTGGATCGAACTTGAGTCGCAGTCGATCGCCGTTGCGTCCCACAACGCCGCAGGCGACCGAAGAATCGCCTGCACCGGCTGAGGCGCCGCCATTAGTCGAGAATGATTCGAGGCCGTCGGTGGGTGCGGCGATCGTCGACACGTTGCCGCAAGTCGCCAGTGACGCGGTCGACCAGGAAGTCATGGGCGATTCGCCGGCAGGCGCCCCTCCTCCGGCTCCGGAAGCCGTCGTAATGCCCGCGGAGATCGGGCTAACGCCGATCGTTGACCAACCCGAGCCGCACACCATCGGGGACCGACCCCGCACTTCCCAGCCAATGGCAATCGCGGCCCTGGCTGCCGTGGTGGTGATTGTGGTTTTGGCTGTGATTCGTCTGGCGCGGACGAGCAAGGACGGACCGTTTGCCAGCATCGAGGAAGTCGGCACGACCCTTGAGTTGCCGGTCGTGGCCGTTGTGCCGGCGGTCAAGATGCACGCACCGACTGCGCCTCGGCCTGCCAAGATCGGCCGCGGCGTTCGACTGATTGGCCAGCTTCTGTTGGCGCTCGTCGTATTTGCCGTCGTGGCCTATTTCGTGCAGGCCCCTGGCCGCGGTTGGGGACTCAACAACGATGCGGTCGAGTCTGTCACTCAGGCGATTGAGCGGGTGGGCAAGTACCGCTAGCAGCGGGGCTCTTCTGGCGGCAATCGCCCTTCCAAGTCGACCATATCTCGGAAGTTGCCGCTTTGGCGCGGACAGTCTTCAGCGTTGCGCGCGCCGTTGCCGAACGATAGATAAGTGCCCGTATCGGCACAGTCTACCGCGAAAGATTGTCGGTTGCCGCCCCTGGGAAGACTGCGCGATGTACGAAGGACATTTCAACTTGTGCGGCCGACCGTTCCTGGCCGCGCCGGATACGGCTCGATATTTTCCAGCCGCCGCGATCGAACTTGCGCGACAGACACTGGTCCGCACCATCGCGCGTGGCGAAGGGCCGGGACTGGTCATTGGACCACCTGGCACCGGCAAGTCGCTGTTGTGTCAGATGATCGCCGAAGAGTTTGCCGCCAGTTTTGGCATCGCACTGCTTGTCAGTGGACGCTTCGGCACGCGAGAGGCACTTTTGCAGGCGATCCTACACCAACTGGGGTTGCCGTATCGCGGGCTGGAGGAAGGCGAACTGCGATTGGCACTGCTGGACTGTCTGGATCCGACCGCTGGACGGCACCAGGGACTATTGCTGATCGTCGATGAAGCCCACTTGTTGCCGTGGCGGGTTTTGGAGGAAATTCGCCTGCTGACAAACCTGGTTCGCGACTCCCAGCCGCGAGTTCGCGTCGTGCTGGCTGGCAATGCAATCCTTGAAGAGCGATTCACCAGTCCCAAGTTGAGCTCGTTTAGTCAGCGCATCGCGGCCCGGTGCTACCTGGGGCCAATGGACACGGCCGAAACGGCCGCTTACGTTCGGGAACAAATCGGCTTCGCTGGCGGCGACGCCGACGAACTGTTCGATGACGACACGCTGCGCGCTGTGCACTGCGCCAGCGACGGCATTCCGCGGTTGGTGAATCAAATCTGCGACCATGCACTGGTGCTGGGGTGCGTGGCCGGATTGCACCGCTTGAACAGCGCCGCGATCGACGAGGCCTGGTCTGATCTGCAACAGTTGCCGACTCCCTGGAATGCAAAACCCGCCGACGCATCGTCAGACCAGGTCATCGAGTTCGGCAGCTTGGACGAAGTGGGGGACGAGCGGCTGACGGCAATTCCATTTCCGACGGCGAGCGCTCGACAGCATCCCATTGCGGCGGACGAAGACGATCTGGACGCGATCGATCCACCGTTGCTCGACGCCGGAATCGAAGCCCCGTTTCAACCGGCCGGTTCGATAGGCACCGAGGTCGATTTGCATCTCGACGAGTTCGGCGACCCGTTCAGCGAACGGTTCGAGCAAGAAGAAGTCGTCCTGGATCGTTATGGCGCCGACAATGACTTGTTCTGCGCCCGGCCGCGAACCACAAGCGACGAAGGGATGCTACTAGGTGCGTTGCTGGACTCGTGGGCGGCCGGCCAACCGGGCGCCACGCGAGGCAGCGT
>CAZUPX010000830.1:0-3029 GCA_964622155.1 uncultured Planctomycetaceae bacterium
CGATCGAGACGCGGATCGGCGAGTACACCAAGACGCAGCCGAGCCTCCCGGATCGCGCACGCGGCGTCGTTCTCGGCCTGGTCGACATGATTTTGTACGGAGAGGCGGTTCCGCGCAAAGACGCGTCGGGCAACGTGACCATCGAGCGGGTCCTTCGCACCAAGCCGCATCCCACCTACGAGGCCGGCGATCGTACAGGCCGCCTGCCGGACATGTTGCCTCTGGACTACGACGCCTTCGCCAAGGCATTCACTTCCGCTGCTCCCGGCGCAAATCCCGGCACGGGCAGCGCGGCGGAGCGTTCCAAGCCGGGAAGCACCCCAAACGGAAAGGTTCAACGATGAGCGCGTACGACGATAGTTTCGCTCCCGACAACGTGGACGTCGACCTGAGCGCCTTCGACGACGAGTATTCGTCGGCCGAAGCGCCCGGCTTCGAGGAAGTCCCCGACGGCAAATACCAGGTGCGGATCGACGCGGTCCGACTGGATCACAGCCAGAAAGGCGACCCGCTGATCAAGTGGGACCTTGTAGTGATCGCCGGCCAACATGCCGGCCGCCACATCTTCAAGAACTCGGTGATCACGCCCGCGGCCCTGCCGTTCGTCAAGGGCGACCTGAAAACCTTGGGCTTGGACCTGGCCAAGTTCAGCGACCTGGCCGGCCGCCTCGAGGAACTGCTGGACGTGACGCTGGAGGTCACCAAGCGGACGCGGGGCGAGTACACGAACGTGTACTTCAACAAGCGGATTCAGATCGCCGGTGATACTTCCAACCGGGCGCCGGCAGACGAGTCGCGATTTTGAACATGCACGAAGCCGGCACCCTCCTGTGACCGAGGGTGCGGCCGGGGCGGGATGGCGTGCCCCGCGGGCAAAGGACGATGGGGACGGAGGCTCATCAGCCCGCGGGGAAAGACTCCCCGAGCCCGCCTCGGCTTTTTCATGGACACGAATGATTATGACCACGCTGGAACTACCGTGGACGCCGTCGATCAATCATTGCTTCAGCGTCGTTCGGGGACGACCTGTTCTGTCGAAGGACGCTCGAGTCTACCGACAACTGGTGCGCCAGTGCGTGCGCTCGTCCGCCGCGCCAGTGTCGCTGGGACCACTGGCCGTCCGGCTGGAACTATTCCCGCCTGACAGCCGACGACGGGACTGCGACAACGCGCAGAAGCCGATTCTCGATGCTCTGCAACAGGCTGGCGCCTTCGTCGACGACTCTCAAATCGTCTGGTTGCTCACGATCAAGTCCACCGTGGTGCCTGGCGGCAAGGTCATCGTCCATATCTGGTCGGTCGAGGATGATCTCCCGCCCGCGGAATTCCTCCAGCTCCATCCCAGGGAGATCAAGTCGTGACGGAAACCCTGACAACTTTCCCCAGCGGGGCCGTGCGGCGTGCGGACGCCCAAAACGTCCGCTTTGACCTGATCACGCCCATCGGGTTGCGGCGACTGGCTGAGACGTGCGCCGAGGGTGCGCTGAAATATGGTGACTTCAACTGGCAGCGTGGCATTCCCGCCAGCCAGATGCTCAATCACGCCATCCGGCACATCTACCTGTGGCTCGCGGGGGACAACCAGGAAGACCATCTGGCCCACGCGGCGTGGAACATTCTGGGCGTGTGCCACTTTGAGGAGGTGATGCCAGAGATGATCGACGTGCCCGCGCGGAAGGAGCTGCGTGATGTGTGACTTCCAATCGGTGCCGCCACGCACTCCTGGCTCCACACGGAAGGGGGGCGGAATGATTCAAGCCGTCACAATTCCGGCCTGTCTTCGCGATAGCCCGCAGTGGGTTGCCTGGAAATACATCGAGCGCGACGGCAAGCCCACCAAGTCGCCCATCAATCCGCACACGAGCCAGTTTGCCAAATCGACTGATGCGTCGACGTGGGGCACGTTTGACGAGGCGCTGGCCGCCTGCACGCGGGACGCCAGTCTCAGCGGCGTGGGGTTCGTGTTCACGGCCGACGATCCGTACTGCGGCGTCGACCTGGATGATTGTCGTGATCCCGACAGCGGTCAGCTCAAGGATTGGGGGCGGGAGCTTATCGAGCAGCTCGCCAGCTACAGCGAGGTCAGTCCCTCGGGCACCGGGATCAAGGTGTTCGTGAAAGCCACCAAGCCGGGCCCACGCTGCCGTAAGGCGCACCACGACGGCGAGGTCGAAATCTACGATCGCGATCGGTTCTTTACGGTCACCGGGGAGCGGCTGAATGAAACCCCGACCAGCATCGAGACGCGGCAGGAGCAACTCAGCGCCGTTTACCTGGCTGTCTTCGGCGACGATGGTCACAGTGAGGGATCGCCCACAGCATTGGGATCGCCAGGTCCGCAGCCCAGCAATAACGGCCACGTTCATCTGGACGACGACCAGGTCATCGAACTGGCGTCGAACCAACGGCGCAGCGGAGCCAAGTTCCGGTCGCTGTGGGCCGGCGATTGGAACGCCTACTTCAACTCGGCCAGCGAGGCGGACTCGTCGGTCGTCTTCACGCTGGCGTTCTACACCAAGGACGCGGCTCAAATCGATCGGCTGTTTCGCCGCTCGGGCCTGATGCGGCCGAAGTGGGACGAGCTGCACGGCGAGCAGACCTACGGCCAGATGACGGTCGGCAAGGCGCTCGGCAAGGTCACGAAGCAGTACAAGCCCAAGGGCAAGCGACAACGTCCACCGGCCAAGCCGCCCACAAACCCTGGCCTGCCTGCCATCATCATCGACGACACGCAGCTTAGCGATCTGACCGATCAGGCGATGGACGCAGTCATTGCGGCCAACACACCGCCCGTCGCGTTCGTGCGGGCTGGGACTGTGGCTCGCGTGGTCTGCGACGAAAACGGGCTCCCCAAGGTTGAAACATTTGACCGCGTTCGCATGCGATGTCGACTGTCTGAGGTCGCTAACTTTTTCACGCTCCGCAAGGGTGAGGACGGGTTCCAGACGGTCGGCATCAACCCGCCCCTCTCCCTGGCCGAGAATGTGCTCGCCCAAACGACCTGGAACCTGCCGCCGCTATCTGGCATC
>CAZUPX010000831.1:0-2687 GCA_964622155.1 uncultured Planctomycetaceae bacterium
GGCGAGCGCTGGGGCCGGCACTGGCTCGACATGGCCCGATTTGCCGACACCGACGGTTATGAAAAGGACAATTCGCGGCCCGACGCCTGGCGCTATCGCGACTGGGTCATCGAGGCCATCAATGCCGACATGCCGCTCGATCAGTTCACGATCCGGCAATTGGCCGGCGACCTGGTGAGCGACGCCACGCCCGACGATCGGCTGGCCACGGCCTTTCACCGTCAGACGCTCACTAACACCGAAGGAGGCGTCGACCAGGAGCAGTTTCGCGTCGAGGCGAACTTCGACCGCGTGGCCACCACCGGCAGCGTGTGGCTGGGACTGACGGTTGGTTGCGCTCAGTGCCACTCGCACAAATACGACCCGATCTCGCACGACGAGTACTACCAGCTATTCGCCTTCTTCAACAACGGCGACGAGGTGGAGTCTGAAGTGCCGATGTCGGGCGAGGTGCTGGCAAAGTTCATGACGGAACGGCACGAGGCCGAGAGCAAGTTGGCAGAACTGAAGCCGAAGTTCGAGAAGAAGCAAGCGGAGCTGGCCGCCGCGCTGCCGGCCTGGGAGGCGGAGCTCAAGGGTGCCGCCTCAAGCCCGCTGGAGTTTCATCCGGTCGAGCTGGTTGGCGTGGAGTCGAGCGCTGGGAGCGAGTTTAAGCTATTATCGGACGGTTCATACTTGGCCACCGGCAAGAACCCGGACGTCGACAAAGTCACGATCACGGCCCGCAGCGACTTGAAGGGTGTTACGGGATTTCGCCTGGAAGCGTTAACGCACGACTCTCTGGGGAATCGCGGTCCGGGCCGGACCGACAGCGGCAATTTCGTGCTCAGCGAATTCCGCGTCTTCGCCGCGGCCAATCGCGAGTTCTCCGACGACCGTCGCGTCAAGCTCAAGCAGGCCGCGGCCGATTTTTCCCAAGACAACTATCCCGTCCGGGCTGCGATTGATGCCAAGGCCAAGAGTGGTTGGGCGATTGACCCGCAGACCGGCCGCGATCATTGGGCAGTGTTCGTCGCCAAGCGTCCGATCGACGGCGAAGCGACTCCCTGGTTGCAGCTCGTGCTGGTGCAGAACCAAGGCTCGCAGCACACGCTTGGCCGCTTCCGAGTCATGGCCGTCAGGGGCAACGACCCGTTGATCGGCGTGTCACAGAACGTTCGCGACGTTCTGGCAATCGCACCGGACCGGCGGACGCCGGAGCAAATGACAGCGCTCTTGGATTATTCAATCTCGCAGGACTCGAAGACCAAGGAGCTTGCTGAACAGGTTGCGAAGTACGAGCGACAGGCTGCGGCGCGGCCTGTGATGAAGGTCCGCGTGCTCGCCCAGCGGAGCGACAAACCGCGCACCACTCACGTGCTGCACCGCGGCGACTTTCTGCAACCCCAGGCCGAGGTGAAGCCCGGCACGCTTTCGGTCTTGCACCCCTTGCGTCCGCGCGGAGCGGTCATCGACCGGCTGGACCTGGCGCGATGGCTGGTCGATTCGGCCAACCCGCTGACGCCGCGCGTGATGGCCAATCATTTGTGGTCAAATCTATTCGGCCGCGGATTGGTGCGCACGCCAGGCGACTTTGGAGTGCGAGGTGAGCGACCGACGCATCCCGAGTTGCTCGACTGGTTGGCGGCGGAATGGCCGCGCCGCGGCTGGAGCCGCAAGGAAATGATCCGGCTCGTCGTGACGAGTACCACTTACCGCCAGGCATCGAAGATACGACCCGAAACGGTCGAGGTCGATCCGCTCAACGATTTGATTCACCGCCAGAACCGCTATCGAGTTGAGGCCGAAGTGGTGCGCGACCTGGCACTGTCGGTCGGCGGATTGCTGTCGGAAAGGATCGGCGGGCCGAGTGTGTTTCCGCCGTTGTCGCCGGGCATCGCCGAGTTGAGCTATGCCGGCAATTTCAAGTGGAACCCGAGCACCGGCGAGGACCGCTATCGCCGCGGCATGTACACCTACTTCAAGCGCACGGCGCCACATCCCACGCTCACAACTTTCGACTGCCCCGATTCGAACACGACGGCGCTTGTCCGGCAAACGTCGAACACGCCGCTGCAGGCCCTGACGACGCTGAACAACCAGGCATTTGTCGAAGCGGCACAGGCGATGGCGCGGCGGCTGCTTGAACGTGGCCCGATGAGCGATGCCGACCGGATTGCACTGGCCGTGCGCTCGTGCGTGGCCCGAGGGGCAAGCGACGAGGAAATCAAAACCTTCGGTGAGTTGCTGGCCACGAGCCGTCAATGGTACGCTGGTCATGCGAGCGAGGCCGCGTCGGCCGTCGGGGAGTTTCAGCCCGCTGGCGTTGCGCCGGCTGAAGCGGCCGCCTGGGTAGCCACGACGCGAATGGTGCTTAACCTCGACGAGTTCTTGACGCGCGAGTAGAGGATTTTGGTCATAGGAATGACAATGACGATCAACCGACCACAGCATGCCGGGTCGACGGACACCGGCCGCCGAGCCTTCATGACCAGCGCCGCCAGCGGTCTGGGGTTGGCGGCCTTGGGTGCCACGCTCGCGGACGACGGACTGCTGACGCCGGCGGCACGCGCAGCGGCGATTTCGCACGTCGACCCGCTGGCCGCTAAACCGCCGCGCTTCGCGCCGCGGGCCAAAGCCTGCATTTTCATCTTCATGGAAGGCGCGCCCAGCCAGGTTGACCTGTTCGATCCCAAGCCCAAGCTCAA
>CAZUPX010000832.1:0-1896 GCA_964622155.1 uncultured Planctomycetaceae bacterium
CATTCGCGACAGCATCTTGTCGTCCAGCGGCGCGTTGGATCTGCGGATGGGCGGGCCAGGCTACGATGTCTTCGAGCCGAACTCAAACTACGTCAAGGTCTACGCCGCCAAGCGCGCATTTGGCCCCGCCGAGTTTCGCCGCATGATCTATCAGGACAAGCCCCGCATGCGGCAGGATGCGACTTTCGGTGAGTTCGATTGTCCGGATTCCAGCCAGGTCATGTCTCGGCGCAACGTGTCAACGACGGCGCTGCAAGCATTGAACTTGCTCAACAGCCCCTTCATGCTCGCCCAGGCCGGTTTGTTGGCCGCGCGGCTCGAGCGCGAGGCGCCTGCCGACCGTGATCGACAGGCGCAGCGCGCGTTCTGGTTGTCGCTGGGCCGTGTGCCGGATGACGAGGAGCTGCGCGCCGCCCGCCGATTGATCGACCAGCAGGGCTTGGTCGTGTTCTGCCGCGCGTTGTACAACGTGAACGAGTTTTTGTACCTGAATTGACGTGCCGCAAAGAACATGAACCTCGAACCCATGCTCTCGAACACCGGCCGCCGATTATTGGACCGTCGCCATTTCTTGGCGCATGCGGCCGAAGGGTTGGGCGGAATCGCGTTGGCCAGTCTCTTGGCGCAAGACGGCATGCTGCGTGCCGACGATTCGCCGATTCGCCCGACGATCAAGCCAGAAGCGCCTCTTGCAGCCCGGCTCCCGCACTTCACCCCCAGGGCCAAGCGCGTCCTGATGATCTTTTGTTCCGGCGCGTGCAGCCACCTCGACACTTGGGACTACAAGCCCGAGCTGATCAAGCGGCACAACACGCCGATGCCGGGCGGCGACAAGCTAGTTACCTTCCAGGGAAAGTCTGGCAACCTCATCAAGAGTCCGTGGGAGTTCACGCCGCGCGGCGAGAGTGGCAAATATATCTCGGACTTGCTCCCAAACCTGGCGGAACTGGCCGACGAGATGTGTTTCATTCATTCGATGACGTCGACGACCAACACGCACGGGCCGGGCGAGAACCACATGAGCACCGGCTTCGCCGTCGACGGTTATCCCAGCGCCGGCGCGTGGGTCTCTTATGCGCTGGGGAGCGAGTGTGACGATCTGCCGGCCTTCGTGGCGATACCCGACCCACGCGGCGTACCGCAGGTGGGTCCAAACAATTGGTCGAGCGGTTTTTTACCGGCCGTCTTTCAAGGCACGGCATTCAACGCCGATCAGCCGATTGCAAACCTGGCCACGCCCAGCGAAATCAGCAGCGCGGCACAGCTTTCGACGCGCGACTTTCTCAAGCTGCTCAACGACAAGCACCTGGCACGTCATCCGGGCGACAGCGAGCTGGCGGCGCGGATTGCGAGTTACGAGTTGGCAGCGCGATTGCAGCTCAGTGCTCCGGAAGTGAGCGACTTGTCGCGAGAGACCGCGGCGACGCACGCCAGTTACGGCACCGGCGACTCAAACAAGAATAAGGCCGGCTTTGCTCGCAATTGCCTGCTTGCCCGCCGGCTATTGGAGCGCGGCGTACGCTTTGTCCAGGTGTTCAATGGGGCATACGCGATGGGGGAGGGGGTTGGCAATTGGGACGGTCACAAAACGCTCAAGAGCCAGTACGAAGTCCACGCTCCGATTCTCGATCAGCCCGCCGCGGCGCTACTTAAGGATCTCAAATCGCGCGGCCTGCTGGACGATACGTTGGTGGTCTGGACGACCGAGTTCGGCCGCATGCCCACCTTCCAGGCCGGCGCCAACGGCCGCGATCACAACCCCAAGGGCTTTACCGTGTGGCTGGCCGGCGCCGGTGTCAAACGCGCCTATAGTTACGGCGCGACTGACGAGTTCGGCTACCAGGCCGTCGAGCAACCCAGCAGCGTGTATCAGCTACACGCCACGATGCTGCACCT
>CAZUPX010000833.1:0-11409 GCA_964622155.1 uncultured Planctomycetaceae bacterium
GCGGCCGACGGGAGTAATGAAAAGTCCCTGTTTTTCAGGGCCAAAGCGTTTTCAACCAATTTGAACACGCCGTATTGCAAGGCACGATAAGTTCGTTATATTTAGTGGTTTTCGTGGGGGACTTGAAGGCTAGCGTAGCTCAATTGGCAGAGCAGCTGATTTGTAATCAGCAGGTTGTGGGTTCAAGTCCCTCCGCTAGCTTGTCGGCGCGGAAGGGATCGACGCGACAGTGACACTTGAAACGCGATGCTTGAGACGTCCGCTCTGAAGATGGACTTTCCGGGAATTGCCCGCCCTTGAGAAACTGCGTGACGGGCCGAAATCGAAGGGGGGTTTCCCGAGCGGTCAAAGGGGTCAGACTGTAAATCTGATGGCATTGCCTTCACAGGTTCGAATCCTGTACCCCCCACTACCAAACCAGTAACAGTCTGTGGTTTTTCCGAGCGGGGCGTCAGGCTAACAACAGCGGGACAATCGAAACTGGATTATTCGAGCTGCAGCGCGACGGTGATCCGGTTTTCGACACGTCGCGCAAATCCGTAATGTCGACCGACTGCGGGTGTAGCTCAATGGTAGAGCCATAGCCTTCCAAGCTAAAGACGAGGGTTCGATTCCCTTCACCCGCTTGCGAATGAAACCAACGTTTGAGTGAGCCAATACATTTTTTTGAGGGGAGCCAAGGTGCTGTCGTCTTGCATCGCCAGATCGAAAGCAATGGTGAATGGATAGCGGCCCGCTTGCCGAGCAACGACGCGCGGCGGCCCAGACCCAAATGCCCGAACGGATGGTAATGGCGAGGGAACGAACTGGCGCTGCTGTAGCTCAGCTGGTAGAGCGCGTCCTTGGTAAGGACGAGGTCATGGGTCCGAGTCCCATCAGCAGCTTTGCAGCGTTTGATCGCAAGAGTACATGCCTTTACTTCATGAGAACATGTGTTTGATTTCATGAGTGCACGTGCCAACCGCGCGCGTGCATTGAGCAATGATTGAGTCACGTGGCTTGAACTGATCGAATCCTGACGAAGCAGGTGGCCCCCCCGAGGGTGAGCGACCTTGCTCGCGGGCGAAGCGTCAAACCAACACCTGTCACCTCCAGCGAGAGACAAGAAACCAGGGAGCTAGAATGGCCAAGGACACATTTGAACGGAAAAAGCCGCACGTCAACGTGGGCACCATTGGGCACATCGATCACGGCAAGACGACCTTGACCGGCGCTTTGCTGGCGGTTCAGTCCGCCAAGGGGCTGGCCAGTTTCAAGTCGTATGCCGACATTGCCAAGGGCGGCACGGTCCGCGATGAAACCAAGACTGTGACCATTGCCGTCAGCCACGTCGAATACGAGTCGGACAAACGGCACTACGCCCACATCGATTGCCCCGGCCATGCCGACTTCATCAAGAACATGATCACTGGCGCCGCCCAGATGGACGGGGCCATTTTGGTCGTGTCGGCTCAGGACGGTCCGATGCCGCAGACTCGCGAGCACATTCTGCTGGCCCGCCAGGTGGGCGTTCCCGCGCTGGTCGTGTTTCTCAACAAGGTCGACCTGGTCAACGATCCCGAACTGCTCGAACTGGTCGAGTTGGAATTGCGCGAGCTGCTTACGAAGTACGGCTTCCCGGGCGACGACATTCCCATCATCCGTGGCGCCAGCAAGCTGGCCTACGACAACCCCAAGGATCCGGAAGCCTCCAAGTGCATCCAGGAGCTGCTCGACGCGATCGACGCCAATATTCCGGAACCCATCCGCGAAGTGGACAAGCCGTTTTTGATGGCGGTCGAGGACGTATTCTCGATCGAAGGCCGCGGCACTGTTGCCACCGGCCGCATCGAGCGCGGGCTGGTCAAGGTCGGCGACGAGGTCGAGGTCATCGGACTGACAGAAAAGTCCCGCAAGACCGTCTGCACGGGCGTGGAAATGTTCAACAAGACGCTTGACCAAGGACAGGCCGGCGACAACGTCGGCGTGCTGTTGCGAGGCATCAAGCGCGAGGAAATAGAGCGCGGCCAGGTGCTGGCCAAACCGGGCTCGATTACGCCGCACACCAAGTTCGAGGCCGAAGTATACGTGCTGTCGAAGGAAGAAGGTGGACGCCATACGCCGTTTTTCAGTGGCTACCGTCCTCAGTTCTATTTCCGTACGACCGACGTCACGGGCTCGGCCAACCTGGTTGGCGACGCTGAAATGTGCATGCCGGGCGACAACGCCAAGCTGAGCGTCGAGTTGATCACGCCGATCGCCATGGACGACGGTGTACGCTTTGCCATCCGCGAAGGCGGCCGCACGGTGGGTTCGGGCGTGGTTACCAAGATTCTCGAGTAAGCAAAGCAGAGCCGGTTCAATCGGGGGCAGTCCGGCCTCCAATCGCGCCGCGGCCGACAGGAAAGCGTGGACAACGACAAAAGCATCGCCGGGAGTTGGGGTAGCGGCGATTTCCGGAGTCCTTGCAGGGGTGTAGCTCAATTGGCAGAGCGCTGGTCTCCAAAACCAGAGGTTGCGAGTTCAATTCCCGCCGCCCCTGCCATGAAATGAGAGTCGCACGTGCCGTCGGGCACGCGAACAGCAAGGCGCCGAAAGGTATGCGGACACGACGGTGTCCGCACGAGACCGACAGACAACGTTCGCTGGAGTGATCGGGGTTCGCTGGAGTGATCGGGGGATTCGAGAGGCAGGCCGGCCTGGATTGGCGGGCCGGTTTGAGGAACTTGCACGCTGGCGACGATGCCGGCACAACCCGCCCCGCAAAAGCGGCAAGCGACTGGTGAGCATCAACCACATGGCCAAAGAAAAAAACGCGACGGTCAGCCCGTTTTTCCGCGAGTTGTTCCAGCTTGGAGTTTACAAGCGGAGTCAGGGTCGCTTTGCGCGGCAGACCACTTTCTGGGCGATCCTGCTCGTGATCGTGCTGGGCGCCTGGCGTTTGAGCGTTTTCGAACTGTCGATGAACGCCAGCCGCAACATGCAGTACTTGGCGCCGATCGTGATGGTCCTCGTCGGAGCCTGGATGGCATTTCGCCTGGTGAACCTACCGAGCTTTGCAGACTTTTTGATTGCCGTCGAAGCCGAGATGAACAAGGTTTCGTGGCCCACTCGACACGAGCTGATTCGCAGCTCATTGGTCGTGATTTTTTGCATTTTTTTTCTGGCGTTCGTGCTGTACGCCTATGACCTGTTTTGGAGTTCGTTGCTGCACTTACTCAGGGTTGTGGGCGGTTAACAGGCCCAAGCTCTGAACGGCGGTGACGGGGGGATCGATCGTGACCGAGCATCCGCACAATTCGGGTCAGCATCTGGGGGATCAGCCGTCGCTGGATCTGCCCGGCGCGGCGTTGAGTGGGGTTGGGCACGATGCTCCCGGAACACCCGATGCGGCGGCGGATTCTCCAGCCGCGTTGCCCCAGGGGTCCGAGGCCGAAATGGCGCACGCAGTCGAAGAAAGCCCTGTCGAAGCTGAAACCCATGTCGACGAGGTCGAGGAAGAGGAGCGAGGCCCGATCGAAGAGACACCAATCGTCGATGAACCGCCCAAGATGAATTGGTTCATCCTGAAGGTCCAAAGCAACCGCGAGGAATCGATCCGCGAAAGCCTTAAGCGGCGCGTAGCCGTAGCCGGGCTCGATAGGTTCTTCGGCGAGGTCATCGTACCGACGGAAATGGTCTCGGAGTTCAAAGGTGGCAAGAAGCGAGTCGTGAAGCGGAAGCTTTATCCCGGCTATCTCGTGGTGAATATGGAGATCAACGAGGAGACGTGGTTTCTCGTGCGCGAGACGCCGGGCATCGGCGATTTCACCGGTTCGGCCGGCAAGCCGACTCCCATGCAACCGCACGAGGTCTCCAAAATCGTTGCCAAACAGGAAGAAAAAACCGACGAAGCGCCCAAGCTCAAGATCAATTTCAACGTCACCGACCGCGTGAAAATCAACGAAGGCACATTCGAGAACTTCGAGGGAGAAGTCGATGGCATCGACGAGGCCAGCGGCCGGGTGACCGTGATGATCAACATCTTCGGCCGCTCGACTCCTGTCGAATTGGAATACTGGCAGATCGAAGCAATTTAGGAGAAGTGGTTGGTGACTGGTGATTGATTGCTCGTGCGGAACCGGTGTGCACTGCTTCGCGGCTAACCACCAACAACCAATCACCAACCACTAATCACTACACAATGGCTAAGCAACTGGTAGGCACGGCGAAGTTTCAAATTCCTGGTGGGCAGGCCACGCCGGCTCCTCCGGTGGGCACGTCACTGGGCAGATATGGGATCAACCTGGGGCAGTTCGTCTCGCAATTCAACGAGCGGACGCGCGAGGCTGGTGGCATGCCCATTCCGGTAGTGGTCAATGTGTACAACGACCGCAGCTTCGACTTCGTGACCAAGAGCCCGCCGGCGGCCGCACTGTTGAAGCAGGCGGCCGGAATTGCCAAAGGCTCCGGAGTGCCAAACAAGGAGAAGGTGGGCAGCGTGACCCGCGCGCAGATCGACAACATCGTGAAACTGAAACTGGCCGACTTGAACGCCACCGACCCGGCGCACGCCGCGCGCATGGTCGAGGGAACCGCCCGCTCGATGGGTCTGAACGTTTCCGATTAACGCCGGCGCGGCCGTAACTTTATTGCGAAAGAATCTGGCAAAACAGACAAACTGTAGCAGCCTCCCATGAGTACCAAGTTAGCCAAGCGACTTCGACCGCACGCCGACAAACATCCGGGCTCAAACCCGGTGAGCGTGGAAGAAGCGGTGACCGTGTTGAAGCGCTATGACACCGTGAAGTTCAACCAGTCGGTCGACATCGCCATTCGATTGGGAGTCGACCCGAAGCAGGCCGACCAGATCGTGCGCGGTTCACTCGTCCTGCCCCACGGCATCGGCAAGACGCTGCGCGTGATCGTGTTCGCCAAGGGCGACCTGGCCGAGCAGGCCAAGGCATCCGGTGCCGATGAAATTGGGGGCGAGGAGTTGGCCAAGAAAATCAAAGAGGGCTGGATCGAGTTCGATGCCTGCATCGCCGCTCCGGACATGATGGGTATCGTCGGCCCGTTGGGAAAAGTGCTAGGGCCTCGCGGACTGATGCCGTCGCCACGGGCGGGCACCGTCACCCCTGAAATCGCCAAGACGGTTCGCGAGTATAAGGCCGGTAAGGTCGAGTTCCGCACCGATGCCGGTGGCATCGTCCACGCGGTAGTCGGCAAGATTAAGTTCGAGCCGCAAAAGCTTGTCGACAACATCCAGACGTTCATTCACCAGATACAGAACATGAAGCCGCACTCGGTTAAAGGAACGTACATCAAGAGCATCAGCGTTAGTGCCACGATGAGTCCCAGCGTGCGCATTGTGGCCTAGACGGACGTTTCAAGTACCCTCCCCGACTCAAGCCCACCCGATTCGGCTCAAGCCCACCTGACGTAAGCGAGCGAAAGCGGCCAACATGAGCAAAATGATTAAGGATCTTGTCACCAGCCAACTGAAGCGTGAGCTGGAAGGAGTCGAGGACATGCTGCTGGTGAACGTCATCGGGCTGACGTCGAACCGTGCGATGGCATTGCGCAAGGCGCTGCGGCAGAAGAACATCAAGTTGATGGTAGTCAAAAACAGTCTCGCGCGTCGAGCGACCGAAGGGACCCAGTTGGCGGCGGCCTTTGAGGGATCCGAGGGCACGTTGGCCATGGTGTGGGGTGCCTCGGATATCGTCGCCTTGGCCAAGGAAGTAGCGCGGCTGTCCGCGGACAAGGAGTACGAAAAATTCCAGGCTCGCGGCGGCGTGATGGGCGGAGTGAAGCTGCAGCCCGAAGAAGTCAAGCAAGTCGGCAAGTGGCCGAGTCGCGAAGAGCAACTGAGCATTTTAGCCGGACAGATACTTTCAGTGGGCGGCCGATTGTCGAGCCAATTGATCGCTGCCGGCGGCGCGCTGGCCAGCCAGATCAAGCAACAGGGCGAAGGCGACGAAACGGAGCCCGTACCTGCGGCCGCGTCCTAAAAAAATCAAACATGGCGGAGCAAGAAACAAACTCACAGAACGACCCAGAGCGGTCCCGTCGCCAGCCGTCAGTGCTGCGGCGAACTGCCTTACAAGCAAGCGAGAAAGGAACCAACTGCAATGGCAACTGACGCACCAGCGCGCGAGTTCTCCAAGAGTACCAAGGAGTTCGGCGACAAGATTGTGGCTCTGACGCTCAAAGAGGCGAAAGAGTTGAGCGACTACCTGGACGAGGTTCACGGCATTAAGCCCGCCGCCGGCGGCGGGGCCATCATGATGGCGGCGCCCGGCGGCGAAGGGGGCGGCGCGGCCAAGGAAGAGAAAACCGAATTCGACGTCGTCCTGGAAGGTTTTGGCGACAAGAAGATCGGCGTGATCAAGGTAGTTCGGACCATCACGAATCTCGGACTGAAGGAAGCCAAGGATCTCGTCGAGGGCGTGCCTAGCAAGGTCAAGGAAGGCGCCTCCAAGGAAGAAGCCGAGAAGATCAAGAAAGAACTGGAAGAGGCCGGCGCCACTGTTTCGATCAAGTAGGACAGCCATGCAGGGTCTCGATGCCGTACGTAATTGACCTGGTGCTTATCGATCCAGTCGTGTCCTTGTGTATCGCTCTTTAGAAAGCGCGAATGCCTGGCAGGGCGGCTTTGGCAACAACGCGCGGATTGAAGACCGCTTGACCCGATTTGTTTTTTGCGAGCGTGAGTGGACATTGGTCGCAAGGACCAGCTGGGCGCAACACGCCACCAGGTGGCCGGACGGGCGCCATGCTCACGCGTCGCGAGCATGCTCGCCGATTGCGGGCATGACACCCCGATACAAGCCCCGAAATGTGCCGGCGATTTGCCGGTGCGACTCAAGCCAACGTATCACAAGGATTGCACTCGCGGCGGGCCGGGATACCGGTATCCGTCACGGCGGTGCGATTCATTCCTAGAAGCGATTAGGAGCCATTCATGGCGACCTCAGCAGAACGCCGATTGCGTCCCACAGAAGTCCGCCGCTTCGGCAGTTTGCGCGCCCCGCATCCGATTCCCGATCTGACCGAAATCCAAACTCGCAGCTATGAAGCTTTCCTGCAATACGACGAGGCACCCGACAAGCGCCTCGATCGAGGCATCGAAGGCGTGCTTCGCGAAATCTTTCCGATTGAAAGCTACGACAAGACACTACGGCTGGAATATATTCGCTACGAGCTGGGCAAGCCCCGCTACGAGCCACACGAGTGCCGGCAGTTGCGCCTAACTTACGGACGGCCGTTTCGCGTCTGGCTGCGCCTGACCAAGGAACAACCAATCGAGGAAGAGGTCTACCTCGGCGACATGCCGATCATGCTCGGTGGCGGCGAGTTCATCATCAACGGCGCCGAGCGCGTGGTGGTCAGCCAGTTGCACCGCAGCCCCGGCGTCGACTACGTCAGCGAAGTAGAAGCCGGCGACCGCCGCTTGCACAGTTGCCGCATCATTCCCGAGCGCGGAAGCTGGATCGAGTTGAACACCAGCAAGAAAGACACGCTCAGCGTGCGCATCGACCAGAGCGGCAAGTTCTCGGCCATGACGCTGCTGCGGGCCATGGACCCCAAATATAGCCTCAACGCAGACCTGATCCGCGTATTCTACGACACTACGACCGAGAAGGTGGTCGACGGTCGCAGCGTGGGCAAAATCGAGGGCAAATTCGCCGTCGATGACGTGGTCTATCCGGTGTCGAGCGACCGGGCCGGCGAGATCATTCTCGAGGGCGGACAGAAGATTACGAAGAACCTGGCCGAGATCATCTGCACCTCGGGCCTCAAGGAGGTCGAGGTCCTGACCGACCCCAAGGTGCCTCTGATCTTCAACAGCCTGGCCGAAGATACCACCAGCAGCCATCAAGAGGCGCTATTGCGCATCTACCAGCGATTGCGACCGGGCAATCCGCCGCAACTGGAAAAGGCTCGGGCCTTGTTCCACGAAAAGTTCTTCGACACGAATCGCTATCGGTTGGGCAAAGTCGGCCGATTCCGCATCAACCGCAAGCTCAAGCTCGATGTACCCGAGAGCGAGATGACGCTGCGGCCCGAAGACCTCATCGCTGCCATCAAGTACCTGCTGCAATTAACCCTCACCGACCCTGGAGCGGAGATCGACGACATCGACCACCTGGGCAACCGGCGTCTTCGGACGATTGATGAGCTGGCCTGCGACGAGCTGCGCAAAGGATTCTTGAAGCTTCGTCGCACGGTGCAGGAGCGGATGAGCCTCAAGGACGTTGAGGACATGTCTCCGCGCAGCTTGATCAACCCCAAGAGCATCTCGGCCGCCATCGAATACTTCTTCGGTCGTGGCGAGCTCTCGCAGGTGGTGGACCAGACTAACCCGCTGTCGATGTTGACGCACGAGCGTCGGCTGTCGGCGTTGGGCCCTGGCGGTTTGAATCGCAAGCGGGCGGGCTTCGAAGTGCGCGACGTGCACATTTCGCACTACGGCCGCATTTGCCCCATCGAAACGCCCGAAGGCACGAACATCGGTCTGATCTCGAGCCTGGCCATTTATTCCGCCGTCGACAAATACGGCTTCCTCGTGACGCCTTATCGTAAGGTGCTGCACGGCAAATTGTCGGATGACGTCGTGTGGTTGCGAGCTGACGAAGAGAGCGAGGCCTATTTGGCTCCGGCCGATGCCCCGGTTGACAACGGCAAATTGCGCGGCGAGACGATCATCGCCCGCTATCACTCCGATTTCGAGATGGTGCCGATCGACAAGGTGCAATACATCGACGTGGCACCCAGCCAGATGGTGGGCGTCTCGGCCGGATTGATCCCGTTTTTGGAGCACGACGACGCCAACCGAGCACTGATGGGCTCCAACATGCAGCGGCAGGCCGTGCCGCTGTTGGTCAGCGAGCCGCCGATCGTGGCCACGGGCATGGAGCGCGACGTTGCGCAGAACTCGGGCATGATCGTGCGGGCCCGCAGGAAGGGAACCGTCACGTACGTCGACTCGACTCGCATCGAAATCGGCAGCGAGCAGTACGATCTGCGCAAATTCGTCGGTCTCAACGAGCGAACCTGCCAGAATCAGAAGCCGACTGTCGAGGTCGGCCAGAAAGTTGAAAAGGGCGAGTCCATCGCCGACGGCGCCGCCACGTTCAAGGGCGAGCTGGCCCTGGGCCGCAACGTGCTGGTCGGCTTCATGGTCTGGGATGGATTCAACTTCGAGGACGCGATCATCATCAGCGAAGAGCTGGTCAAAGACGACACGTATACTTCGATTCACATCGAGGAGTTCGATATCGAGATTCGCGAAACCAAGCTGGGCCGCGAGGAATTCACACGCGACATTCCCAACGTCAGCGAAAAGGCCCTGCGGAACCTCGACGAGAATGGCATCGTGCGGATCGGCACGTTCGTGCGTCCGGGCGACATCCTGGTGGGCAAGGTTTCTCCCAAGTCGAAGACCGAGCTGACGCCGGAAGAAAAACTGTTGCATGCCATCTTCGGCCGGGCCGGCGAGGATGTAAAGAACGATTCGCTGGAAGTGCCCTCAGGCGTGGAAGGGATCGTGATCGACACGCAGAAGTTCTCGCGCCGCCTGAGCCTTTCGGAGGACGAGCGAAAGACGTTCGAGAAGGCCCTCAAGGAGGCCGAAGCCGAGGGTGCGGCGAATATCTCGGCCGCGTTCTCAGCCATGGCCGGTGAAATGGAAAGCGTGCTGCAGCGGCCGCTAGCCGACGACGAAGGCACGCCGATGGTGCGCGATCAAGACGCCAAGTATATCGCGGAGCAGGCTCAGCGATTCAAGCTCGAAGCCATCGATATCCGCAGCCCGCAACGCAAGGCCGACGTCGAACGGATTCACAAAGCCCATTGGCCCGCGATCGAGCAAGCCCTGGACGATCGCGACCGCAAACTCAACTCGATGAAGCGCGGCGACGAGCTGCGCAGCGGCGTGCTCCAGATGGTCAAGGTATACATTGCGGCCAAGCGTGTGATCTCCGTGGGCGACAAGATGGCCGGCCGCCACGGCAACAAGGGCGTGATCGCCAAGATTCTGCCGCAGGAGGACATGCCCTTTTTGGCCGACGGCACACCGCTGCAGATTCTCTTGAACCCGCTGGGCGTGCCCAGCCGCATGAACGTGGGACAGATTCTTGAGACGCACCTGGGTTGGGCGGGCGCGAAGCTGGGCTTTCAGGCCATCACGCCGGTGTTCGACGGGGCAACGGAAGCCACCATTCAGGAGTTGCTCGCCGAGGCCGGTTTGCCGATCCACGGCAAGGCGCAACTATTTGACGGTCGCACGGGCGAAGCGTTCGAGCAGGAAACGACCGTGGGCTACATCTACATGCTCAAGCTGCACCATTTGGTCGACGACAAGGTGCACGCTCGCAGCACCGGTCCTTACTCGCTCATCACGCAGCAGCCGCTGGGCGGAAAGGCCCGTTTTGGCGGTCAGCGGTTTGGCGAAATGGAAGTCTGGGCCCTGGAGGCGTACGGGGCCGCATACATCTTGCAGGAGTTGCTCACCGTCAAAAGTGACGATGTCGAAGGTCGCACCAAGATCTACGAATCGATGGTCAAAGGCGAAAACACGCTGGAAGCCGGCACTCCGGCCAGCTTCGACGTCTTGACCAACGAGATTCGCGGTCTGGGTTTGAATATGCAGTTAGAAAAGCGTCGCGTGTAAGCCGCTCGCGGCGGCAGTGCCGCCGGAAATGGCCCATCGTGGCATCCCGATAGGAGGGTTAAGCAGTGAGTATCGGCGAAAGCTCTTACGATCGGATCAACGACTACACGTCGGTGAAGATCAGCCTGGCTCGTCCGCACGACATCCGCAGTTGGTCGTTCGGCGAAGTGAAGAAGCCAGAAACCATCAATTACCGCACGTATCGTCCGGAAAAGGACGGCTTGTTCTGCGAGCGCATCTTTGGCCCTGAAAAGGACTGGGAATGTGCCTGCGGCAAGTATCGCGGCATGAAATACAAGGGCATGATCTGTGATCGCTGCGGCGTCAAAGTGACGCACAGCCGCGTGCGCCGCAAGCGGATGGGCCACATCGAGTTGGCCGCGCCCATCGTGCACATCTGGTTCTTCAAGGCCATGCCCAGCCGGCTCGGCACCCTGCTGGACATGAAGACCACCAGCCTGGAAAAGATCATCTACTTCCAGGATTGCGTGGTGATCGACCCGGGCGAGACGCCGCTCAAAGCTCGCCAACTCCTAACCGAGGACGAGGATCGCAAGGCCCGCGCGGAATACGGCGAGTCCACGTTCGAAGGCGATATGGGCGCCGAGGCGGTCAAGAAGCTGCTCATGAAGCTCGACCTCGTCGCGCTCTCGGTCGCTCTCCGCGATAGGCTCGAGAAGGAAATGGCCCGCAACGAGAAGGCCAGCAAGCAGCGGCTCAAGGAACTCGTCAAGCGGCTGAAGACCGTCGAGGCACTGCGCGATAGCTCCAAC
>CAZUPX010000834.1:0-1717 GCA_964622155.1 uncultured Planctomycetaceae bacterium
TATGGACTGATATCGATGATAGTACTCGGCCTGGCGCTCAACGTTCAGGTTGGGCGCGGTAAACAAGGGGTGGTCGTCGGAGCGTCGCGCGCTGCGCGCTGATAACCAGCAAGCTCAGCAGTACGCCAGTTCGCGGACGTCGGCGAACGCGGAATCTCAGTGCCGAGGAACCGGCACTCGCGGAACCCTCACTGTCTTGAAATTGCGAACCCCAGACGCAACCCGCGGCCGCCTTGCAACCCGAGCAGGGACGCTGCTGTCGGGAGAAGTCGGAAGACGCGGCATGCTTGCACTGGCGGGGGTTCTTGCGTTTCGTGGCCTGCCTCCAACGGCGATGGGCGACCTGACGCTAACGGTTGCTTGGGCCACCTTCCTTCGATTGGTCTGCGCTGGCGGCGTGCCGCTGATACTGCGTCGTGACTATCGGCAGGGTTCTTCCGAGTCTCGAACTCTGTTCCGAGATGGCACCGCAATCGTCCTACGCTTGTGGGCGGCGGCTCTGGTGGCTGGGGTAGGGATCGCATGGCGATTCGGGGGACGCGAGGTGGCAGTCGTCTTTCTCCTGGTAGCGCTTCACCATGTGTTCGCCACTCTGCTTGATTGCTATCGAGCCATACAGGTGGCGCAAGGCCTTGTGAAGCGAGCAGCCGTGATTGATCTTGGAAGTGGGTTTCTACTGTTTGCCTGCACGGCGGTAGCGTTCCTGATCAGTCGTTCGACTCTGCTCGCGTTCGGTCTTGCCTATGCTGTTTCTGGTCGCCTCTCGGTAGCCTTTGCAGCGGTCGCTGTAAGCAACCTTCACCGTCCGGCATGGACGCTTTCGGCCGGCGCGTCGGTCCTTGCGCTGGGGTCTCTGCCCTTTTTCATCGAAGCGCTGATCGTCAACGGTTATTTCAGACTTTCGGCCAATGTCGTGTATGTGTTCGATAGTCCCGCACAGTCGGGGGTGTTTGGAACCGCGCAGTCCCTGGCGCTTCTTCTTGGCGTGATTCCGATTGCGATCGGCGCTGCTTCGGTCCCTCGCATAGTGGCCGCAGCGGAGCATTCCGTCACGGAGCTTCGCGTCGAAGTGGACCGATTGTGGCGTGCGACCTTGCCAGCCGGGGCGATTGTGACAGTGCTCGCCAGCGGTTCCTCGCCATTCTGGCTCCCCATCTTGCTCGGGCCTAAGGGGCGGGACGTTGTGCCGCACTTCATTCTTTTTGCCTTGTCCCGCTTCGCCGTGTTCGTATCGATCCCGGCTATGTTCGCACTCGATGCGATGAAGTTGCAGCGCCGGCGCGTCGCGGTCGCGATCGCCGCTGCCATCGCAACATTCTCGATTGGCCTTCCGTTAACCCGGAAGTTTGGGGGGCTTGGGATGACCGGGACGCTCTCGGTGTTGGAATTCGGTGTCGCCACGGCGTACGTCGGCTTCCTTCCTCGGGCTCTCCGAGATTGGCATCCACCAGCGGACCAAGCAAACCCGTTGAGAGGCAAATGATGACGTTATCGAGCGCCTCGACGTCCAAAGCGCGGTCCACCAAGCCGCACACCTTCGTGTTCTCCGACGTGCATACCGATTTTACGGCCAGTCCGTTCGTGGATTTCGCGGGGCAGATTGCGGCGCGTGGTCACCGAGTGATATTTCTTCATCCCCGGCCAACGTCCTCGAGCGCCTTGATCAATCGGTTTCAATCGTTTGGTGCCGAGACGCAGGTGGTACCGGAGCTTTCTG
>CAZUPX010000835.1:0-1606 GCA_964622155.1 uncultured Planctomycetaceae bacterium
TCAGCACGAGGAAGATCGCCGCGGTGTACGCGTGGATCCCGAGCGCGAGCACCATGTACCCGAGCTGGCTGATCGTCGAGTACGCGAGCGCGCGCTTGATGTCGGGCTGCAGACAGGCGATGGTGCCGGCGAGCAACGCGGTGAGCTCGCCGATCCAGGCGACCACCGTCGAGGCGTCCTGGCTGGCGTCGAAGAACGGGTGGGCGCGGGCTACGAGGAAGATCCCGGCCGTCACCATCGTCGCGGCGTGGATCAGCGCCGAGACGGGCGTCGGACCTTCCATCGCGTCCGTGAGCCACGGGAACAGCGGGATCTGCGCGCTCTTCCCGGTGACCGCGAGGAAGAGGAGCAGCGCGACCGCGGTCACGACCCCGCCGGCCGCGGTGAGGGCCGCCTTGCCGGTCGCGCCGTACTCGAGCGTGCCGAACTCGGCGATGATCAAGAACATCGCGAGCATGAACCCGAAGTCGCCGACGCGGTTGTAGATGAATGCCTTCTTGCCGCCGAGCGCCGCGCTCTCGCGCTGGTTCCAGAACGAGATGAGGAGGTACGAGCAGACCCCCACGCCCTCCCACCCGAGGAAGGTGACGAGATAGTTGTTGCCGAGGACGAGGATCAGCATCGACGCCGCGAACAGGTTGAAGTACGCGAAGAAGCGCCCGAAACCGGGATCACCGTGCATGTACCCAATCGCGTACATGTGGATGAGCATCCCGACGCCGGTGACGAGCAGGATCCAGGTGATCGACAGCGGGTCGGCGAGGAACGCCATGTCGACCTTGAGCGATCCTGCGGGCAGCCACGTGAAGAGGACGGTCGACACCGACCGTTCGTCGGGCGGGAGGCTCAAGGCCGCCGCGAGCATCACGAGCGACCAGAGGAACGCGAGGCCCATGAGCCCGGTCGCGATCCAGCCTGCGATCGGCTCACCGATCCGCCTGCCGAAGCACAGCAGGAGCACCGCGCCCAGCAGCGGCAACAGCGGCACGATGCCGACCGTCTGGAGCAGATCGTGCGCGTTCACGCCGTCATCCCTTCAACACCGTGAGATCGTCGGCGGTTGCCCCGCGACGGCGACGGAAGATCACGACGATGATCGCGAGCCCGACGGCGACCTCTGCCGCCGCGACGACGAGCGAGAAGAACACGAGCACCTGACCGGCAGTGTCGTTGAGCGCCTTCGCGAACGCGACGAACGTGAGGTTCACCGCGTTGAGCATCAGTTCGACGCTCATGAACATCACCAGGACGTTGCGCCGGACCAGGACACCGACTGCGCCGATGCTGAACAGCGCGGCCGCGAGCACCAGGTAGTAACTCGGCGTGATCTCGAGGGACGCGGCCAGCGGAGCGATGTTCACGGGACGCTCTCCCCCTGCGGGCCCGACGCGGCGTCGATCTCGTCACCGACGGGCCGACCGCTGCGCTTTGCGAGCGCGACGCTCCCGACGACCGCGATCACGAGAAGCACGGCCGTGAGCTGGAAGGGCCAGAGGAAGTCGGTGAAGAGCACGCGGGCAACACGCTGGATGTTGTTGCCGAAGTCGCCGCCACTGAGCGGAACGCCACTCGCCGTCTTGGCCCCGGTCGCCCAGCCGTGACCGGC
>CAZUPX010000836.1:0-5689 GCA_964622155.1 uncultured Planctomycetaceae bacterium
GCGAGCTGCGACCGACCGGCCCGATCAATCTGAAAGGCATCCTGGAATTTGCCAAGCGCGGCCCCGACGAGCCGCTCGTAAGCGGTTGGAACGTCGAGGTGTTCTTGACTCGCTCCAGCGTGCAAGTCGGTCCCAAGTTGGAGAACATTTTTGGCTGTGTATCGCTGGCGGGCACTTCCGACGGCACGCGCTATGCGAGCCACGGGGAGCTCAAGCTCGACAGCCTGAGCTACAAGAACCTTCAATTCACGCAAGTGCTGGGACCTTTCTGGTTCGACAATCAAAACGTCTATCTCGGGGCCTGGCCGCAGCCACCCCACGACGATCGCTCGCCAACGCGCATCTCCGCCCAGCTCTACGGCGGCGTGGCCGCGGCCGACTGCCACGTCAAACTGGGTGCCGTTCCCCAGTATCATCTGCTGTCCACGATCTCAGGCGCCGATCTGAGCCAGTTTGCGCGCGAGAACCTGACCAACCATCAAAGGCTCAACGGCAAGGTGATGGCCAACGTCGATCTGCGCGGCAGCCGTGGCCTGCACAACCTGGTGGGCTCGGGCCAAGTCCACGTCAGCGAGGCCGACGTTTACGAGCTGCCGCTGATGTTGGCGCTGCTGAAGATCATGCGCGCCAAGGCCCCCGACCCGACCGCCTTTACGCAGAGCGACATTGGATTTGAAATCAACGGCGAACACGTCGAGCTGCGGCGAATCGACCTGCGCGGCGACGCGGTCAACCTTTCGGGCGCAGGAACCCTGACGCTCGACGGTCTCACAAACCCGATCAAGCTCGAATTTCACACCATGGTCGGCCGCGGCAACATGCCGATCGTCTCAAGTGTGTTCAGCCGGGCCAGTGAACAGATCATGACGATTCACGTCGGCGGCACGCTCGACAATCCGGAAACTTATACCGAAGCCTTCCCGGTGGCCAGCCAGGCGCTGGAACGGCTGCGCGCCGATCCCGATGCCCTGCCGGCGACGACGGCCGCGCCATCGGGCGCCGTAAAGCGCTGATGGCCACTCGCGCGAGCAAGCCAGGTGAGAGGGCGACGAACAAGCTAGCGACAAGGGCAAGGAGAAGGCAATGTCTGTCGATGCGACGGGTGGAATTCCAGGCAGCGCGGCTGGTTCGCCATTGGCACAGTGCGGCGGATTGGATGTCGGGCGAGCGCAACATGCCACCACCAGTCAGAAGCACCATTCCGCCATGGCGGCACAAGCGGCCGGCGCCGAGGGAATCGCCGAGGCGGACGGTGAAGATCATCGCAGCGACCAGCGCGATCCCGATGGACGCCGCATTTGGATACTCGACGCCAGCAAACCTGCCGCGGCCGAGCCTGGGCCGCCGGGGGATGCTCCCGGCCCACCGTCGGCAGACGGCAACTGCGGCGGGCGGCTCGACGTGACCGGGTGAGTGGGCCTTGTGAACCGTGGAATTAGCGAGCGTGTCAGGTGGTATGGTTGGAAGTGTGTGCCACTGGCTTTGCCAGTGCCCTTTTCTTGTTCATGAGATCAGAAGACGCACTGGCAGAGCCAGTGGCACACGGTCGATCAACGTTTTTCCGATGCTGAAACACGCGACATCGCCAATCGGGTTTGGGCATTTGGCGCCTCGCGGGTAAAATAACGGGGCCCCCCTGCCCTGCTGATTTATGACGCCGGAAACTCGTTGTCATGCGATTTACGAAAATGCACGGCATCGGCAACGACTATGTCTATGTCGATTGCTTTGAGCAAGGCGAAACTTTCCCCGACGATCCGGCCGAATTGGCGCGACGTATTTCGGACCGGCATTTCGGTGTGGGGGGGGACGGCTTGATTTTTATCTGCCCATCGACGGTGGCCGACGCACGGATGCGGATGTTCAACGCCGACGGATCCGAAGCCGAGATGTGCGGCAATGGCGTCCGCTGCGTCGCCAAGTACGTCTACGATCACAAGATCGCCCAGCGGCGCCAACTGAAGATCGAAACGGGAGCCGGCGTGTTGACTCTTGAATTGGAAGTCGAAGACGGCCAGGTCGCGCGCGTGAAGGTCGACATGGGCCAGCCCACTCTCGATCCTGCCAAAATCCCGGTGGAGCTTTCTGGATCGAGCGGGCTGAAACAAATCGTCAACCTGCCGCTCGAGCCGCACATCGCACTTGAGAATTACAAGGGTTGGATCGAGCGCTGCGGGCTCGACCCGCGCATGACCTGCGTTTCGACGGGCAACCCGCACGTCGTGTTTTACTGTCGCAACGTGGAGCCAGTGCCCCTGGCGATGGTCGGGCCTGCGATTGAAACCCATGCGGTGTTTCCGCGACGCGTCAACGCACACTTCGTCCAGGTTCACAGCCCCTCGGAGGTGACGATGCGAACCTGGGAACGCGGCAGCGGTATCACGCTGGCCTGCGGCACCGGCGCCACGGCCGTGTGCGTGGCGGGCAACCTGGCAGGGCACACTGCTCGCAAAATTCTGGCGCACCTGCCCGGCGGCGACTTGGAACTGGATTGGGCCCTGGATGGGCACGTATACATGACCGGCCCGGCCACGGAGGTTTTTACAGGCGACTGGGTGTAGATCAGGCCGGAGGCGGGAAGTGGGACGTGACGAATCCTACCCTCAAGCCTCACGTCTCAAGCCTCCCAAAAGCAAGGACGCTTCCATGAAACTCTTCAATCGCTTCGCGATCAAAGCGGCTGGCTTGTTGGGATCGGCCACCGTCCGCGTGTGGATGTCGACGCTCGACTACAAGGCCGCGTTTTACGACCCGACGGTGGACCCGGTCGACCATCGCTTTCGCGGTCAGAAGATATATGTCTTCTGGCACGAGTATATTCTTTTTCCATTGCACATGCGCGGGCACAGCAACCTGGCGATGCTCTTGAGCCAGCATCGAGACGCCGACATTTTAAGCGAGCTGGCTCGTCACTTGGGTTTCGAGTTCGTGCGCGGTTCGAGCTCGCGCGGCGGCACGTCGGCGCTGCGCGAGCTGTTGCGCAAAAGCCGGCATATGAACCTGACCATCACGCCCGACGGTCCGCGCGGCCCGCGTCGAGTGTTGGCGCAGGGGCCGATCTATCTCTCGTCAAAGTTGGGCATGCCGCTGGTGGCGATGGGGTTTGGCTACGATCGCCCCTGGCGACTGCGAAGCTGGGACCGTTTTGCGATTCCAAAGCCCTACTCGCACGCTCGTGCGGTCGTCAGCCCGTCGCTGGTGATTCCGCCCAACTTGGATCGCGATGGCATCGAACACTACCGCCTCAAGGTCGAGCGGCTCATGAATCGCCTGACGAGCGAAGCCGAGGCGTGGGCCGAGGCGGGCACGCCCAAGCTTGAGGAACAAGTGACACTTCGCCGCCCCGGGTTTCGAGCACGGCAACAGCAGGCTGCGCGGGCGTCCTAGTCGTTCTCCTGGCCAACCGATATATTACTTCCGTCAAACCGGAGTCCTCGGACACAAACTCTTTCACGTTGCGCGGCGGCGCCGACTCTCCATGGCTTCCGACGAACTCTACTCGACGGCCGACGACCCCGCGACCGACCGCGTGCTGACGGTCTCTGAGCTGACCGACCAGATTAAGGGCACGCTCGAAGGCCGGTTCCCTTCGGCATGGGTCAGCGGCGAGATTTCGAATTTTCGTCCAAACAAGTCGGGCCACATTTATTTCACGCTCAAGGATGAACATGCCATCATTCCCGCGGCTATCTGGCGCTCGACTGTAGCTCGACTCCGTTTTGAACTCGACGATGGGATGCAGGTGATCTGCCGAGGATGTCTCAATGTGCACGCTCCACACGGCGCGTATAAGCTCATCGTGGAGCGGATCGAGCCCAAGGGCTTGGGAGCGCTGGAGCGAGCGCTGCGCGTGCTGCGCGAGCGGTTGACGGTGGAAGGATTGTTCGATCCGGCGCGCAAGCGCCCGCTGCCCAGGTTTCCGGGGACGATTGCCCTGGTGACGAGCCCGACCGGCGCGGCCATTCGAGATTTTCTCGAAGTCCTCCGCCGGCGCTGGCGCGGCGTGCACGTGCTGGTGGTGCCGGTCCGCGTGCAAGGAGAAGGCGCGGCCGCCGAGATCGCGGCGGCTATCGAGCTGGTCAGCTCCCTGGCTCACCCCATCGACGTGGTAGTCGTCACTCGCGGGGGTGGCAGCCTTGAGGACCTGTGGGCGTTTAACGAAGAGATTCTGGTGCGGGCGATTCATGCCTCGCGCATTCCGGTTGTGTCAGCCGTGGGACACGAGATCGACGTGACGCTCGCCGACCTGGTGGCCGACGTCCGCGCGCTCACGCCCAGCGATGCCGCCTTGCGCGTCGTACCGGCCGTCGAAGAGGTGTTGGCATACGTCAATCATCAGGCTCAGCGTCTAACAAATGCCTTGAGCCGCCGCGTGTCGCTGGCTCGCGCGAGGCTCGATGCTTTGGCCGCTCGCCGGGTGTTTCGCCGGCCGCTCGAGGGCGTGCAACTGCGCCAGCGCCGGCTTGACGAGCTGGATGCTCGCATGCGGCGAGCCGTCTCTCGCCGGCTGGAGGTGGCCGGCGGACTGCTGGCGGCGCACGCGGGGCGATTGGAATCGCTCAGCCCATTGGCGGTGCTGCGTCGCGGTTACAGCTTGACGACGCGGCTGCCGGATGGTCAGGTTGTGCGCTCGGCCGACAACGTCTCGGTGGGCGACAAGGTACGAACCCGATTGGGCCGGGGCCATTTGGTCAGCCGCGTGGAAACCGTCGAGCCCGCCACTGCCGACTCGCGGCCCAAGATGAGTGCATTGTGACCGACAAGCCCCCGAAGTCGCCGCCCGAGTTGGAAGAGTCCTCGCCTCAACGGCCGAGCTTCGAAGAGGCCCTGTTGGAGTTGGAGGCCATTGTCCAGCAACTGGAGGAAGGCTCGATCGGACTGGCCGAGGGGCTGGCCCGCTACGAGCAAGGGGTCACGTTGCTCAAGCAGTGCTACCAGTTGCTCCAACAGGCGCAAAATCGAATCGAGTTGTTAAACCGCGTCGACTCTGACGGTAATATCCATAGCGAGCCATTCGACGAGGGGTCGCCATCGCTGGAACAAAAGGCGCAGACACGCTCTCGCCGCCGCTCCCGCGCTCCGGAGGCATCGCCCCCGAGCGATCCGGACGCGATGGACGGGCCGGGGCGCCTCTTCTAGAATGGAACTGGCCGGCAGGGTTCCTAACCCGCCCGGACGCTGATTCGCCGCCCCCGCTGACGCCTTCCATGGTAAATAGCGCATCGTTTTCGTTGACGCAATACGGCAACGAGGTGCACAGTCGCATTGAGAAGGCACTGGCAGCTTACGCGCGTTTCGACGACGACTGCCCCACCGGCCTGGCCGAGGCGATTCGCCACAGCCTGCTGGGCCCGGGCAAGCGGCTGCGGCCGACGCTGGTTGTGATGGCGGCCGAGGCCTGCGGCGGCAGCCGCGAGGCGGCCCTGCCGGCGGCCTGCGCCGTGGAAATGGTCCACGCCTATTCGCTGGTTCACGACGACTTGCCGGCGATGGACGACGACGACATGCGCCGCGGGCGTCCGACCTGCCACAAGGTGTTCGGCGAAGCCATGGCCATCCTGACCGGCGATGCTCTGTTGGCGCTGGCATTCGAGGTCCTGGCTCGCGACATTCAGCCCCCGTCGGTCGCGGCAAGATGTTGTGCCGTCCTGGCCCAGGCCGCAGGGCCGTGCTCTCTGGTTGGCGGCCA
>CAZUPX010000837.1:0-2398 GCA_964622155.1 uncultured Planctomycetaceae bacterium
TCGCCGGCGGCCTTCTCGCCGCGCCGCTGGCCGCCCAGGCGCAGCAGGCGGCGAAGGTGCCCCGGATAGGGTTCCTCGGAAACTCGACCGCTGCCCTCGAGGAGAATCTCGTCGGACCCTTTCGCGAAGGGTTGCGCGAGCTCGGCTACGTCGAGGGGCGAACCATCCTGATCGAGTATCGCTGGGCGGAAGGAAAGTATGAGCGTTTTCCTGCGCTCATCGCCGAGCTGATCGCCCTGAAGGTGGCGGTGATCGTCACCGCTGGCACGCCCGCCTCCCTCGCTGTCAAGAAGGCGGCACCGTCGGTCCCCCTGGTCATGGTGGCCGTCGGCGATCCCATCGGCGCGGGCCTGGTCGCGAGCCTCGGGCGGCCCGGCGGAAACAGCACCGGATTGACCTCGATCTCGGCGGAACTGGAAGGGAAACGGTTGGAGCTGCTCAGGCAGGTGATTCCCAAACTCTCGTCCATCGCCGTGCTGTGGAATCCGGCCAATGCGTGGGCCGTGGGCGCCGAGAAAGAAGTGCAGGCCGCAGCCCAGGTGTTGCGAATGAGAGTGCAATCCCTGCAAGTGCGAGCCGTGGAAGAGTTCGACAATGCGTTTGCCGCAATCGTCAGAGAGCGGCCAGCCGCACTCGTCATGCTGGCGGATCGTCTCTTCCTGCACAACCGCGCGCGCATCGTGGGCTTCGGGGCCAAACACCGCCTGCCCGGGATGTATCCGTACCGGGAGTTGGTCGAGGCGGGAGGTTTGATGTCCTTTGGGCCAAGCTACGCGGGCATGCACCGACGGGCCGCCTACTACGTGGACAGGATTCTCAAAGGGGCCAAGCCGGCCGACTTGCCCGTGGAGCAGCCGACGAGTTTCGATTTGGTCGTCAACCTCAAGACTGCCAAGGCCCTCGGCCTGACGATCCCGCCGTTGCTGCTGCAGCGGGCCGATGAGGTCATCCAGTGGTAGACCGTCGCACATTCCTCGCTGGCACGGGTGCGATGCTCCTCGCCGCACCGCTCACTGCTGAGGCGCAGCAGGCGGGGCGGCGATACAAGGTCGGCTACTTGGGGGGGTCGTCCGCCGTTCCAATGCAACCGGCAATGGCCTCGTTTCGGCAATACCTGGGAGAACTGGGTTGGGTGGACGGGCGCAACATTGCGATCGAGATGCGCTGGGCGGAAGGGAAACCCGATCGGCTCCCGGCGCTTGCGGGGGAACTGGTTGCACTAGGAGTCGACGTCATCGTCACCCAAGGTTCTCCGGCAACGCGAGTGGCCAAGCAAGTCACGACAACGGTCCCGATCATCATGTGGAACACGACGGATCCGGTCGGCCAAGGGTTTGTCGCTAGCCTCGCCAAGCCTGGGGGCAATATCACTGGGTCGTCAGATTTTTCTGGCGAGCTGAGTTCTAAGCGCCTGGAGCTATTGAGGGAGGCGGTTCAGAGAGCGGCAAAAGTAGCCGTCGTTCTCGACCCCGCGCATCCGGCTCACGTAGTGGAGTGGAAGCATACTCAGGCAGCGGCACAAGCGTTGGGAATGCTTGTCTATCCCATTGAGGTACGTACCGCCAACGAGATAGACGCGGGATTCGCCAAGATGCTTCAAGAGCGCGTGAACGCCGCGATCGTCTTCCAAGGATTCATCTTTTCGGACAATGTTGAACACATTCTTCAGTTGGCAACACGGCAGCGCATCGCGATCATGTCCGCCATGAGAGATTATGTGCTCAAAGGCGGGCTCATGTATTTCGGCCCCGATACTCTCGCGATGTGGAGACTTACCGCCGTCTTCGTCGACAAGATTCTCAAAGGCGCCAAGCCCGCCGACCTCCCAGTCGAGCAACCAACGAAGGTCGAGCTCGTCATCAACCTCAAGACCGCCAAAGCGCTCGGCCTGACGATCCCGCACTCATTCCTGCTGCGGGCCGATCAGGTCATCCAGTGATCGACCGGCGCGCGTTCATCACCAGCCTTGCCGCCGGCGCTCTCCTGGCATCGCGTTCAGCCGGCGCGCAGCCGGCCAAAGGTATGCGCCGAATCGGCTGGCTATCACCCGCCTCGGCCGCCGAAGGCCTCCCTAACCTGGAGGCCCTTCAGGCCGGATTGCGCGAGCTCGGTTACGTGGAAGGCCGGAACATCACCATCGAGGCTCGCTGGGCCGATGGGCGCAGCGAGCGCCTCCCCCAGCTCGCCGCTGAGCTGGTTCGTCTCCCCGTGGACGTTCTCTGCACTGCGGGAACGCCAGCCTCCGGCGCGGCCAAACAGGCGACGTCCACCATCCCGATCGTGTTTGCGAACGTCGCGTTCCCAGACCAGACGGGCCTCGTCGCCAGCTACCCGCGCCCCGGGGGCAACGTCACGGGGGTCGCGTTCATCGGCCCGGAATACGGGAAGCGGTTGGAAC
>CAZUPX010000838.1:0-4666 GCA_964622155.1 uncultured Planctomycetaceae bacterium
CGTCGCGTCCTGCGAGCCGAACAGCACGCGTTCTTTGTAGAAGTTCGGACCCGAATCGATTTCGCCGCCCGACTCAAAGCCCCACAGCGGCTTGCCGCTGGCCGCCTCAAAACAATAAAACTTGCCGTCGGCGTCGCCGGCAAACACGCGACCGTTGGCTACCGCGGCCGGTGCGCTGAAACCGAGATCGGTGTGATACTTCCACTTTTCTTTACCGTCTTCCAGGCCCAGCGCGTACAGGTTGCCATCCAGGCAACCGGCAAACACGATTCCGTCGGCAATGGCGACCGTGGCCTCGAAGCCATGTTCCTTGGCCGAGAACGTCCACAGCACATCCAGCTCGTCTGGCAGCGTGCCTCGCGCCACACCGTCGGCAATCGCGTCGCCGCGAAACACAGGCCAATCGCTGGTGTCAGCGGGGGCCGGTGTATCGGCGACTTGCGCCGGTTTGGCGGCCGCCGCGACCGGTTGCTCGGCTGGAGCACAACCGAGGCAGAAGGCAGCCATCAGAATCAAAACGCACCACGTCACGCGACGACAAACAGCTTCCCCTCTCCCCTTGCGGGAGAGGGTGGCGAGCGAAGCGAGCCGGGTGAGGGGGCCGGCGCCAAACGATGCATCTCCACCCTCACCCCAACCCTCTCCGGGCACCGTGCGCAGCATGGTCAAGGGAGAGGGAGGCAGTGATGTCGCTGAATCGATGTACTTAGGCATTCGACTTGTGGCCCAATCTCAAAACGCGGCTTCGTAAAGTTCCAGTAGCTCCGCCTCTGTTACCCTACGTGGATTGAAGCTGCCGGTCCACTGCTTGGCCGCCTCGGCGGCCAGTTCGTGGAGCTTTCCTTGCTCGACACCACAATCGGACAGCCGATTCGCCAGTCCGGCTTGCCGCGCCAAGGCCGCAACGAAGTCGGCGAGCCCCTGATAACCGTCCGCCGGATCGGGAAAACCATTTGCGCCGCCGGTGCCCTCGAGCAGGTCTCGGTACCAATTGCCATATTCGGCGCCGTTGAAGCGAATCACGTGCGGCAGCATCAGCCCAATCGCCTGGCCGTGCACGATGCCATAGCGCGTCGTGAGCGGATTGGCCAAGGCGTGGGTCGCGCCGAGCATCGAGTTCTCGATTGCCAGGCCGGCGAAGCAAGCGCCCAACTGCATGCCCGAGCGGGCCTCGATATTGTCCGGTTCCTTGAGCACGCTGGCAAAATTCTCGCCCAGCAACAGCCACGCTTCGCGGCTGAAAGCCAACGAGACCGGATTGCGAACTTTGGTGACGTAGGTCTCCAGCGCGTGAGCTAGCGCGTCGATGCCTGTCAAAGCGGTGACGCTCGGCGGCTGCGATACTGTCAGCACAGGATCCAACAGGGCCACGCGAAACGACGCCTTCTTGTCGCCACAGGCCATTTTGACGTGTGTCTTGGCGTCGGAGATGAGCGCGAACGATTGTGTTTCGCTGCCGGTGCCCGCGGTGGTGGGCACGGCAATCATGGGCAGCATCTCGCGCGTGGCCTTGCCGACACCCCAATAGTCGCGCATTTTGCCGCCATGGGTGTACAGGAAATTGATTCCCTTGGCGCAATCCATCGAGCTGCCGCCGCCCAGCCCGACGATCAACTCGGGCTCGATCCGCCTGGCAATCGCCAACCCCGCCTCGACGTGATCGGTGGTGGGGTTCTCGCCAACCGCGTCGAACAGTTGTGTCTCGATCCCGGCGCGGCGCAGCGAGTCGAGTCCGCGCGGCGCGTGGCCTGCCGCCACCACCCCCGGATCACTGACCAGCAGCGCTCGCCTTGCCCCCAGCTCGCCGGCCAAGGCGCCCAGGTCGTCAACCTTGCCGGGACCGAAGACAATCCGAGTACGCGGCTGATAGTCGAATGGAATCATGGAGTAGTGATTAGTGGTTGGTGATTGGTGGTTAGTGGAAGAGGCGGCGTGGTTTGCGTGTTGTATACATCTTCATTATTCGTCGTCACCAACCACCAATCACCAACCACTAATCACTATTTCATCGCCAGCCGTTCCTTGGGCAATTGGTAGGCCCGAGCGCGGAACAAAAACTCAACGATGTTGCCCTCGTGGGGCTGCAACCAATCGAGCTTGATCGTGGGAATCTCGCCAATATTCAAGCGATCGATGTGCGTGGCGTCGGTCAGTTGCCGCTGGAACTTCGCGTCGTTGGTGATCGCCGTGCAGACGAGCGTGGGGCCGATCGACTCGAGCATTTTGTCCTGCGGACATTCGACGACCGTGGCAAACGGGAACATGTATTCCGTCTTGGCAATCGCGGCCGCCGGCGATTTGCAATGGGCGATCACGGGCCGCAAGTAACCACAACGCTCCATCTCGACCAGTCGCGATCCGTACTTTGAGGTCATGTCGGTGACGCCGTCTTCTTTCAGATCGGCTTCGATCGCCTTCCAGATGCCCGAGGCGGCACCGGGGATCGTGAAGGCGGCCAGTGCCGCTTTTGGATCCTCGGGCGGCAGCACCGGCACGGGGCCCAGTCGCGCAGCCAGGCCCTCGGCGATTTCCTTTGTATGGCGCGAGGCCCACACGCCGGAGCAGTTGATACAGCCACGGCCGCTATTGAGATGGACGCTGTCGGCCATCAAGTCGAGATACTTTTCCCAATTGTCGACGACGTCGTCGCCCAGCAGGATTTTGCTGAAGCCGGGTCCATGCGCTTGGACCTTGGGATTGCCGCGGTATCGCTCTACGGTCGGAGTGCCGCCAAAGATCATGCTCCGCTCGCAACTGGCCAACACCGCCGCACCCACGTCACCGCCGCCGGGATAGATTGAGATGGCCTCGCTCGGAATTCCCGCGGACGTGAATGCCGCCGTCATGCGATACGGCGTCCACGGCTCTTGCGGGCCGGGCTTCAGGACCAGGCCGATCTGCATCGGAATCACCGGCAGCCACAGCGTATGAACTCCCGGCGAGTTCGACGGCAGCACCAACCCGACCGCCGGCGCTTGTGCCTGGTAGCTGACCACCACGCCCCGGCTCTCGACGCCGTAGCTGTTGCTTAGGATGTTCAAGTCCAGGCCGCGCGTCAGCGCGTCGAGCATCTGGTCCATGTGCGAGAGCACGAAGAAATTCTTCTGCATGTTGGCCTTGCACATGTGCTCCGGCAATCCGGTGGAGGCCGACTGCATGTGGGCAAAGTCGTCGGGCGTCTGCTGGCCATCGCCGATCGGCAACGTAGCGTTCAAATACAGCTCGCCGGCCTTCTTGACGCGTTCGATCAGATCCTCGCAGGGAATTGATCGCAGCGCTTCGCGCGCCTGGTGCGCCTTGCGCATGTCGCGCTGCAAGAGGCCGCCGTTCGCCTGGCTGACCTTGGCGATCGGCTCGCCCGTGATGAAATGCAGTACCTGGTCGACTTCCAGCGACTCGTACGGCTTGCCCCAGCGAAGGACGGGAATGTTAAGCATGTTGTAGGGGTCAGGGGCTAGGGTTCAGGGGTCAGGATAGGAAAACTAGCGATGTGGTATAGGTCTGCATCCAAGCGCTCTGGAATCGATACGTATCTTTTCTTCGATGCTTTTATCTTTGTCACTGATCCCCGACCCCTGACCCCCAACCCCTTTCCTCAATACACGCCCACCGTCGTGGCTTCGGCCAGCTCGTGGAAGGGGCGGACTCCGCTCACGCCGTCCCAGGGATACTTGATGTACGGTTTCTCGCGCTCGCCTTCGTCGCGCTCCAGAAAGCCGGGCACGAAGAACTCTTTGGTCAGCGTGGTTAATTTTACGCGGCCCGTCTCGCCGTAGCCCACCACCCTGTCGGAATCGTTGAAGTCGACGATTTCCAGCACGGCGCGGGGTTGCGGCGCGTAATAGCTAATTTTGTAATTTTCCTCGGCGGTCACGGGCTTGCTGCAGGCCAGGCCCATGAGCGTGTTGCCGTAGGTGGGGGTCATGTAAACGCCTTCGAGGAATTCCTCGGAGGCAAAACGGGTCCACTGCGGCGTGAACTCGGTACCACCGGAAAAGATGCCGGTTATGCCTTGCTCGCGAATGCTGGAGCCGCGCTTCTCCAGTTCCGTTGCCAGCGATTCGAGCAGCTTGGGAGTGGTGAACATGCAGCGGATATCGTGCCCGGCGCTCAGGATCGTGATCGCCTGGTCGATGCAGTGCTGCTTATAGGCTTCGAGGTGTTCCATCCAGCCCTTCTTAATGAGCTTGATGACCCAGCGCGGGTCCAAGTCGATGCAGAAACAAATGCCACCGCGGAATTGGGCCAGGTGCTCCACCGCCAGCCGCAGTCGCCGCGGACCCGAGGGGCCGAGCATCAGCCAATTCGCACCGGGCGGAAAGTATTCGTCGGGCAGGGTCTTGCTGAACAGCGAATAGTCGGTGCGAAAATCCTCGATGGCAATTCGGCTCTTGGGAACGCCCGTGGTGCCGCCGGTTTCGAAGACGTAGATCGGCTTGTCGGCAAACGCCTTGGGCACCCAGCGCCGCACCGGCCCGCCGCGCAGCCACTCGTCCTGGAACGATTCGAACTTTTTCAGATCGTCGAAGGTGCGGACCTCCTGGAGGGGATCGAACGAAAGTTTCGCGGCATATTCGAGCCAAAAGGGGCACCCCGTCGCGGGATGAAAGTGCCACTGCACGATTTCATGGGTTTGGGCGTCGAGCTGGTCGCGCGCCCGCTTGAC
>CAZUPX010000839.1:0-7991 GCA_964622155.1 uncultured Planctomycetaceae bacterium
TGGGGTTGACGATCGAAACCTTACTGGTCGCGCCGCTGGCAATCGCGTATATCGCGTGGCTCGAATTCGAAGGCCGCTCGGCGTTCGTTCTGAGCGACACGCTGACGTGTCTGAAGTTGATGGCCAGCGGCGTGGTGACAGCCGCGCCGCTGCTGATGTTCACCGCCGCAGCGCGACGGCTGCGGTTCTCGACACTCGGGTTTCTGCAATACCTGGCCCCCACCATGCAATTCATCCTGGCCGTCACTCTGTTCGGCGAACCGTTATCGGACCAAAAGGTGGCGGCGCTAGCGTGCATCTGGACGGCCGTGGTGATCTACTCGTTCGACTCGCTGCGACATTATCAAGCAGAGCGATCAGCCGCCGAGGCCATGGAACCGGTCGCCGTCGATTTGTAACTTGATTGTCCTTCCGGGAACTACGGGGGCAGAAAATTGGCCACCGAGATCACCGACACGAATTCGAAGAATTTATTTTGAGAAACGCTCCCTCCGCGGTCTCTCCGTTTCAAATCTTGTTTCGTCTGCATTTTTGGATTGCCGCAGACAAAGATAACTCACAAATCATGTTTCATCACCTCGTCCTCTTTGGTCTCCGAGCCCTCTGTGGCAAAATCCCCCCTTGATTCACAACTCGGCAGCGGTTAATCCTGGGCTTCGGTCGCGGTTTGCCTGTTACCGAATCCGCACGGAAACGCCTCTTTCACCGGCGGTGACACGATGGAGCGCAAGGGCTCGCGGTTCTTGACGGCCCAGTGGCTGCACCTGGCGATCTTGAACTTCGAGATTGATCCCCATGTGCTCGGGCCGCTAGTGCCCGCGGGGACCGAGCTCGACAAGTGGCAGGGCCGCACGCTGGTGAGCCTCGTTGGGTTTTTGTTTCATGATGCGCGGTTGTGGGGTCTGGCGATTCCGTTTCATCGAAACTTCGAGGAAGTGAACTTGCGGTTCTATGTGCGCCGCCGGACCGGCGAGGGCTGGCGCCGCGGAGTCGTGTTCGTCAAAGAGTATGCGCCGCGGCGGGCTGTGGCGTGGATCGCGCGGCGAGTCTACGGGGAGAACTACACTGTCGCGCCCATGCGCCACCGCATCGACCTTCCTCAGGCCGGTCCGGACTCCACCCGCAGCGCCAACTATTGGTGGACCGTGGATGGCGCGGAGAATCATCTGGCCGTGACCGCCGACGGGCAGGCGGAAACCGCGCGGCGAGGCTGCGAACAGGAGTTCGTCATCGAGCACTATTGGGCCTACACCGGCGGCATGGATCGCCACACGCTGGAGTATCGTGTCCATCGTCCGCGGTGGAAGATCTGGCCCGCGCGCGAGGCGTCGTTCACCGGCGACGTCGCGCGGCTCTATGGCTCTCGATTCGTCGAATCGCTTTCTGCCCCGCCGCGCAGTGCCTACCTGGTCGACGGATCGAGCGTGATAGTCTTCAAGGGCGTGCACATCGCCGACGACCTCGTCAACCCGGCGAGCACGCACCTTTCGAGGCCCTTCCCACCCGCTATACTAACGAGACCGCGTCCGCGTAGCTCAATTGGATAGAGCGTCGGCCTCCGAAGCCGAAGGTTAGTGGTTCGAGTCCACTCGCGGATACTTGCCTCGCTTGCTTTGGCGCCGCGAGATCGGCGTTTGCACTCATGGAATTCGACAAGGAAAAGGTTGACGACACAGTTCTGGCATTGTTGAGTCTGACACTGCACGAACAAACTGACTATGGGGGGCGCGCATGGAAGGGGCATGACTGGGATACGCTGAATCGGCTTTATGAGAAAGGCTATATCGCCGATCCCAGGAACAAAGCCAAGTCGGTCATATTGACGCCTGAGGGTATCGAGAAAAGCCGCGAACTGTTTGTGAAGCTGTTTGGCACGCAAGCCTGAATCCATCGATCCATTCCAAGGCCTTTTTTTGCGGAGTTACGCCATGCGATCAAAAAACCGAACGGTACTGGCGGTGTTTATGCTCGTCGGATTGTCGGCGCTATCGGCCGTTGCCAAGGAGGAAAAGGTGACGCTCGACAAAGTGCCCGCCAAGGTGGTCCAGGCGCAAAAGGCCAAATGGCCCAAGGCCGAGATTCTCCAGATTGAGCAGGAGGAAGAGAAGGGCAAGACGCTTTTCGAGTTCGGATTAAAGGATGGGACGCGGAAGTTGGATGTAACGTTCAGCGCCGACGGCGCGTTGGTCGCCGTCGAAGAAACGATTGCCGAGAAGGACGTGCCCGCGGCGGTCAAGAAGGCACTTGCCGAGAAGCACCCCAAAGCCGAGGTGACGCTGGTCGAGAAGGTGACCGAGGGGGACGGGCCGAGCGCCAAGAACTTCTACGAATACAAGATCAAGACCCAGGACAAGGCGTGGGAAGTGAAGTTCGATCCGGCGGGTAAACTGGTCAGCGAGGAAGAGAAGAAGGCCGGCGACGCCGATTGAACGGCGTGCACAGGTCGTACGCGCGTACGCAGGGCCGAGTATCGCACGATTTCTCACGTCGTGACCGAGAATGACTTCGACGCAGATGCTGACACGTCGCACACTCGAAGGGATCCAACGATGAAGCTGGGCATGTTGGGGATGTGGCACTCGCACGCTGACGGAATTGTCCGCCGCGTGGCTGAGCATCCCGATGAATTCTCGCTGGTGGGTTTTTACGATCCGGATCCAAATGTCGTTCGCGACCGGCAGTCCGAGTGGCAGCCGCGAATCAAAGACTTCCGCGTGTTCGACACGCCCGAGAAGCTCTTGGCAGAGCCTCTCGACGGCGTGGTGATCGAGGGGCGCGTGTTCGAAAACCTGTCGCTGGCGAAGCTGGCGCTGGAAAGTGGACGGCCGGTGATGCTCGAAAAACCTGCAGGCGTGCGGCTCGACGAGTTTCGCGCCCTGGTCGACCTGGCGCAGCGCAAGCATCTGCACGTGCAGATGATCTATTTGTTCCGATACATGTCGGCCGTACAAGAGATGCTGCGCGAAGCTCGCGGCGGCGGGCTCGGCAACATTTATGAATTCAGGGCTCGGCTGCCCAAGGACCTGTCGTCGTACAACAAATACGTCACTGAGCTTGGCCGATACAAAGGGGGCATGTTCTTCGAGATGGCCGGCCACGTGATCGATATGATGGTGGCCATCCTGGGCAAACCGAAAAGCGTAACGCCGTTTCTGGGACATCACCACGAAACCAGCGGCGACTTTATCGACAACGGCGTGGCAGTGTTCGGCTTTGAGCGTGCCTGGGGCATCATCGAGGTGCCGGCACTCGAGGTGGCGCCGCACTCGCGGCGCATCGAGGTCTACGGCACCGGCGGAGCCTGCGCCATTCCGCACCTGGGTAGCGGACATTTGGCGAACAAGAACGTCCAGCCGATCGAGGTCTTCAAAGCCGGCATGCCCGACTGGCAGACGCGTGAACCGGCCGCGGCAACGCTGCAAATCGCCGATCTGCGTCAGTTCGCGGCCGTCGTCAATGAACGCAAGACGTCCGACTTCAGCCTGGAGCATGACCTGGCGGTTCAGGAAACGCTGCTGCGTGCCAGCGGCATGACATAGAATGGTGGCTATCCGTTGCAAGCACACTCAACACAACGCTTCGCACTGGCGCGCAGGCAAGGAGAATACCATGCACTTTCGACGATTCAGCTTGGCGCTCGCACTCTCGACGATAATGTTCTATGGCTTGCTGGCCGTGTGTACCGCGGCGTATGCGGCTGACGCGAAGGTCGCCCGCTATGCCCGATTCCAGGTTGGCAACACTGCCAGCTATGGAATCATAGAGGGCGACAACGTTCGGCAGATCGATGGCGACTTGTTCGGCAGTTGGAAGCCGACCGACCGTGTTTATCCGCTGTCAAGTGTCAAGCTGCTGGTGCCGGTCGCGCATCCGACGCAGATCCTGGCCATGGCCGGCAACTACAAAAGCCATCTCGGCGGCGGCGATCACGTGACGACCGTCACGACCACGACAAAGGTGAAGACCAACGCGAAGACCGGCCAGACGACCTCCGACAGCAAGACGACAACCGAGACCGAAAAACCGGGCGAGATTCCGACCAAGTTCGCGCTGCCGCAGCTATTCCACAAGAGCCTCTCGTGCTTGATCGCCAATGGCGAGAACATTGTCATTCCGCCGGGTACCAAGGACGTACACTTCGAAGCGGAGCTGGTGATTGTGATCGGCCGCAAGGCCAAGGACGTCAGCGAGGCCGAGGCCGGGAAATACATCCTAGGCGTCACCTGCGGAAACGACGTCAGCGCCCGCGATTGGCAGAAGGGCGACGTGCAGTGGTGGCGTGCGAAGGGCAGCGACACGTTTGGGCCGGTGGGTCCATTCATCGCGTCGGGCATCGACTATGACGACCTGTTGCTGCGATTGCGCGTCAACGGCAAGGAGCTGCAGAACGACCGTACTGCCCAGCTCATCCATAGCGTTCCCAAGATCGTCAGCTTCACCAGCCACCACGTGACGCTGGAACCGGGCGACCTGATTTTCACGGGCACGCCGGGAACCACCAGCGCGATCAAGCCGGGCGACAAGGTGGAAGTCGACATTGAGGGCATTGGCACGTTGGTTAATCCGGTCGTTGCGGCAACGGCACCGGCAAAATAACTCCACGTGCGGCAGTGCGGTCGGGGTAGTTTATGGGTCCCTTCGTTCAGTACAGGATGCCGTCCTCGCGGGAAGAGTTGGTCGCGGCCCTCGAGGCCGTCCACGCCCAGGCGACCACCGTGTGGGATCGATTCTCGGCGCGTGAGTTTTACGCGCCGCCGGCCGTCGGGGGCTGGTCGCCGGCACAGAATGTCACGCACCTGGTCAGGAGTACCTCCGCGGTAAACCGGGCTCTGCGGTTGCCACGTCTGGTCCTGCGACTGTTATTTGGCGCATCGAGACGGCCCTCGCGAACATTCGCGGAACTTCGGGCCGATTACAAATCAGCTCTGACCGCGGGCGCGGGGGCCGGTGAATATGCGGCGCCTGAGCTGCGGCCCGCGGATGAGGCAGCGGCGCGGCAGCGACTTTTGGCCAGGTGGCGCGACTTGCTGCCGGCGCTGCGAGCGGCGATCCTTCGCTGGGACGAAGACTCGCTGGACCATTACCGGCTGCCGCATCCGATTCTGGGCAAAGTGACCGTGCGCGAGATGATTTATTTCACGATCTATCACATCGGGCATCACGCCGAGATCGTCGCCACACGGTAGCTGCAGTCCGAGCACTCGCCGGCGAGTCGTCTTGCAGCTTGTGTGTGCCACTGGTTCTGTCAGTGCCGTTCTCCGTTTGATGGTCAGACGAACGCACTGGCGGAGCCAGTGGCACGCAATACAATGACGACTTTGATATTGGGCTTCGACACGGTCTCAACGCCGACAAACGATGGATCTCCCAGCCGAGCAAGTCGCCGATGTTTTGGTCGAACTGGGCATCACGCACGTCGTGTGGCTGCCCGACTCGGCCATCGGACCGTGGGAACATGCCATCGCCGGGCGCCGCACGCTCGAGCTGGTGCGAGTTTGTCGGGAGGGAGAAGCCTGGGTCATTGCCGCCGGCTTGCACCTGGGTGGGCGCCGTCCCCTGGTCGTGATTCAGAACACGGGTTTGTTCGAGTCGGGCGACGCCATGCGCAACGTGCTGTTCGACCTGCGGCTACCGCTGGCCGCCGTGATCGGCTATCGCAGCTATCTCGTGCCTGGCGCGACGGACTCGGCGCGACACTTTACCGAGCCGGTCCTCAAGGCCTGGGGGCTGGACTACGTGTTGATCCGTGAGCCGGCCGAGCTACCGCAAATGGCCGAGCACTTGCGGTCTTGCCGCGACGCGGGCCGGCCGGGCGTGGCCTTAATCGCCGAGGGACGCATGTGATGACAAGCCAGGCTGCGACATCGCGAATGTCCTTGGTACCGGCCCTGAAAGTGTTGGTCGGCTTGCGCGCGCAGCAGATCGTGGTCACCACCATGGGCTCGGCGCGCGAGTGGCCCAAGCTCTCGAATCATCCGCTCGACTTCCACTACATTCCCTCCGCCATGGGCGAAGCGCCGGCACTTGGCTTGGGCCTGGCGCTAGCGAAGCCCGATCGCGAGGTGCTGGTTGTGAATGGTGACGGAGCGATGCTCATGAACCTGGGAGTGCTGGTCACGATCGTCGCAAGCCGAGCGCGGAACATCACGCTGGTCGTGTTGAACAACGGCGTGTACGAAGTCACCGGCGGACAGCGGACGGCCGCGGATTGCGTGCCGTCAGACACTCGGGTGGATTTTGCGGCCATGGCCCGCGCAGCCGGGTTCGCCAGCGTGCGCTCGTTTGACACTCTTGACGCCTGGCAGCGCGAAGCGGCCGATGTGCTGAACACCAGCGGGCCGCGGTTCATTGAGCTGGTCGTCGAGACGGTCGGGCCCGAATATCACCTCGAGTCGCCCGGACCGCTTGCTGAGCGATTGTCGCGATTCCAGGCGGCGCTGGCTGAGCTGTAGTTGGCTTGCGACGACCGCTATCGCGCTGAGTTTCCCGGCCGCTTTGGAAAGAACCGTCCCGTGGTCGCCATGTAGGCACGGTAGTCGTCGCCGAATTTTTCGACGAGCTTTTGCTCCTCGTGAGCCGTGCGCACGGACAGCAGCGCGAACACCGCCACCGAATCGAGAGCGATCAGCCAGTTGGCCGATAGTAGCGACGCCGCGGCCATGGCCAGGCCGGTTACCACATAGAACGGATGCCGGATCCAGCGGTAGGGACCGCTCGTGACCAACGTGGCGCCAGTGCGGGTCACAACCGTGTTGGTCAGGTTCTTGCCCAGATTTGACAGCGTCCAGTACATCAGCGGCACGCTGAGAATGGCCAGCGCCAGACCACTCCAACGCAGCCAGTCCGGCAGCGGCACGCTGGCCCACCGCATCCAGGCGGGATTGATCAGGTACACCAGCACGATGATCCACAGGCCAATTCCGGCGATCGACAGCGCCACGAACATGAACGGACCTTCTTGGGTGCGCGAGATTCGTTCGCTGGACCTCGCCCGTAATCGGTGGGGTAGCACGACCGCCAGGATTAGCACTAAAACCGCCAGCAGTGCGATGCGAAACGCATCGTCCGAAGTCATCGAAGATATCCCGCCGTCCGCGTGGGTAGAGTCATCGGAACACGTCAATGCGTAGCCTCCACGAGCATACATCCGGCGGTGCAGCGCTGGCAACCGTTGCCTTCGCGACGCCGGATCAACTGGCTGGGACCCGGCAGGGCGTACTACACTAAAGATCGGACACAGCTGCCGCACCCCATCGCACCGCGACCCATGCAAGAAGACGTCTTTCTCACTGCCGAGCAGCATATTCAGCACGAGCAGCAGCGGAACCATCCGCACGCGAGCGGCGATTTCTCCTGGCTGCTCTCCGGCATCACGCTAGCCACGAAGGTCGTGGCGGCGCAGATTCGCCGCGCTGGGCTGGTGGACGTCGTCGGCAGCACCGGCACCACCAACGTGCAAGGCGAGACGGTGCAAAAGCTCGACGTGCTGGCCAACCAGGCGCTCATCTCGTGCCTGGGCAACCGTGGAAATGTGGGCGTGCTGGCCTCGGAGGAGAACGAAGAACCGGTCGTCGTGCTGCGCGATCCGCACTACGGCAAGTACGTGGTGATCTTCGATCCGCTGGACGGGTCGAGCAATATCGACGTTAACGTGAGCGTGGGTACCATCTTTTCGATCTTCCAGCGCGACGTCAACGCCCCGCGCGAGCGCGACGCCATGGCCGACGTGCTGCAATGCGGCACGCGACAGATCGCGGCCGGCTACGTGCTCTACGGTGCCTCGACGATGCTGGTCTACAGCACCGGCAACGGCGTGCACGGTTTCACGCTCGATCCGTCGTTCGGCGCGTACGTGTTGACACATCGCAACATGACCATGCCCGATAGCGGGCCGTACTATTCAGTGAACGAAGCTAACCTGGCCAGCTTCCCCACCGCGTATCAGCGATACCTGGCCATGCTGCGAGAAGGCCGCACGGGCCGCGCGTACT
>CAZUPX010000840.1:0-3261 GCA_964622155.1 uncultured Planctomycetaceae bacterium
CTCCGCAACCCGGCTTCCAATTTCACCCGCGAGCGGACCGATCCCTTCGTGCCCGGCACGATGATCGAGAAGTTCGGCCTGCGGGAAGGGCTCCTGCTCCACGGCACCGTCCAGCGGCACCGGCGCGGCCAGGGCCCCCGGCTCAAGGAGCTGCTCGACGTCGACGGCATGGCGCCCGAAGACTACACCAAGATCAAGTCGTTCGACGAGCTGACGGCGATCAACCCCGAGCAATGGCTGCGGCTCGAGACCGGTCAGCATCCGATCTCGACCCGAGTGATGGATCTCCTGACGCCGCTCGGCAAAGGCCAGCGGGCGCTGATTGTCGCTCCGCCGCGGACTGGAAAGACCTTCTTGTTGCAGCACATCAGCAATGCGATTGCCACCAATTACCCGGAACTCACGTTGATCATGCTGTTGGTTGACGAGCGGCCGGAAGAAGTGACCGACATGCGGCGCTGCGTCGTGGGCGACGTGATCGCCAGCAGCCTCGATCGCGACGTCGAGAGCCACGTCCGGCTGTCCCAGTTGGTCGTCGAACGCTGCAAACGGTTGGCCGAGATGGGCAAGGACGTGTTTTTGCTCATGGACTCGAGCACGCGCATGGCCCGAGCGTTCAACAAGTGGGTTGGAAATACCGGCCGGACCATGTCGGGCGGCGTCGACATCAAGGCGCTCGACATCCCCAAGAAGTTGTTTGCCACTGCCCGTGTGTTTGAAGAGGGTGGCTCGCTGACCATCGTGGCCACGGCCCTGGTCGACACCGGCAGCCGCATGGACGAGCTGATCTTTCAAGAGTTCAAGGGCACGGGCAACATGGAGCTGGTGCTCGACCGCAAGTTGGCCGACCGCCGAGTCTGGCCGTCTATCGACATCTCGCAGTCCGGCACTCGCCGCGAAGAGAAGCTGCTCGACCCGGAGACGTTGCACGCTGTGACGATGCTGCGCCGGACTCTGACGACGATGCACCACGTGGACGCGATGGAGCAGTTAGTCAGCAAGCTCGGCAAGTTCAAGAGCAACCGCGATTTCATCAAGCTGATCAGCGGCGCACAGGTCGATTGACGCTCGGTTGCTCGGCGATGGTACGCTGACGCACCCGGCCGATGACGACCGTGCGGTGCGACAGTCCTCGCTTCACCGGGTCGCAAGGAATCTCCGCCACCTTCTCCCATTCGAAGGGCAGCTTGCCCGGCGTGCTGCCCGGAGTTCGGCTGTCGCTGGCGTTGCGCATCCGCTCGGTGTCATACCAGGGGTGCCAATCGTAGCAGAAGTAGGTGACGCCGGACGGCAACTCGCCGGCCGACATGGGCCACGGGATCTGGCGAATCGGCGTTTCATAGCTGTAGGCAAAGCGGTGATACACGCGTCCCAGGCTGACCAGCTCGGCGCGATCGGCCAGACGCTCTTTGATCTCGGCGATCGATGGCGTAAGGTCGTTCGCGCCTTTCAGCCGGACGTTGATCATGGCCCCCGCGCATATCAGGGCCAAAAAGCTCGCTGCCGTGACCAGCACGACCTGCGGCCTGGGCGATCCATGGCCCACTGAACACCACACCAACAGGGCGGCGGCGGCTACGGCGGCCGGGGCCAAAATGTCCAAAAAGATCGCGGGCTGAGCGAGGTTTGCAGTCTGCGGGATCGGCACCACGCTGATCACGACCAGCCCCACTCCACTTAGCGCGACGGCGACGGCCAGCCCGCGCACGTAACGCCGCCAATAGTCGCGGCCGAACTGCGTGACACACGGCGCGTGCAAGTATTCGATGACGAGGCCGATCAACACCGCGACACACGGGTAGAGCGGCATGTAGTATCTTCCGCGCGCACTGGCTGCCAGCCACACGCTTGGATAGGTCACGGCAATCGCGACGACGAGAAACGCGGCACCCGGCCGCTCGACCGCCAGCCAGCGTCGAATGTCTGCCGCGCAATACATGAACAATAACGGCGACCACGGCAACAAGCACACCAGCGTTTCGACTGGATACGTGGCCAGGTGCTTTGCCAGGCCGTGCGTCGTGAAGCGGTCTTGAGCCAGTCCGGCCCAAATGTCGTCGACGGCGTACCATTGCTCGCGCGCGAAAGGAACCAGCCACAGGCCCACGATACACGCAAAGACGCCAAACCCCACCGCGTGCCACCGGCTGACGAGCCAGCGCCAGTCGCGCCGCAACGCCAGGTACACGACCGTTACCGCGACAAAGTAGATGGGGGCCTGCAGACCTTTGGCCAGAGCGCCCAGCGCCGCCATCGAGTAGCCGAGCGACCAGGTCAGCCCTTGAGGCCAGCCGCTCAAGTATCCCCAGTGCCAGGTGAGCAGCGCCCCGGCCACGAACAGCGTGAACACGGCCTCGGTCTCGCCAAGTCGCCCCAGCACCAGCACCTGTCCCGAGGTGGCAAAGATCACCGCCGACGCGAGCGCCGCCAATTGCGAAGTCCACGCACGGGCATAGCCGTAAATGAGCAAGGTCAACAGCAGGATCGCGCAGGCGCTGGGCAGCCGGACTGCCATCAGGTCGACGCCGCCACGCGCCATGCCCACTAGCGCCATCAACCAACTCCCCAGCGGCGGGCGTTCGGGAAAAACGTCGCCCTGTTGGCGCGGGACGATCCAGTCGCCGGTGGCGATCATCTCGCGTGCGGCGCTGGCCCAGCGTGATTCCTCGCCGCACACCGGCGCGCCAGTGAGCCGCGTGAAATAGCAGGCCAGCACCAACACGGTCAGCCCGGCCAACTCCGGCTGCCACCACCAGGCGCGACGAACCGGCAAGTTGAGTTTGGCAGTCTCGGAAGCGTGCATGCCGAACTCTTGGGTCAAGAGAGACTTTCGACAAATGGCGGCAGAGGGTCGCAAAAACCGGCTCATCAGACAAGATCGATTTGTGGCCGATGGCAGTCCGATCGACCGCACGAGCGAACCGTTAGACGATGTACCGCGTCCAAGGCTTTACTAGGCAATCCGTACGGCGCGAGCTAAAATTTTCCTAAAGCGTCGGCGTTTGTCGGAGGGTAAGCGAATGGCTAGCGGCCACACTGGAAATGTGGTGCCGGGAAACCGGTTGCGGGTTCGAGTCCCGTGCCCTCCGCTGTGACCTGAGAATTTCGGACATGAAATTCAAGCTGTGTGCTCTGATCGTCATCTCGGCTCTAATCGTGTTGATGGCGTGACAGTGCTTCACTTGGCTAGTCGAGGAGATGACAAGCCGCTGGATCGACGATGCTGAGAACGTGGAAGCCGAGCTTGCTGCGCATGCGCCG
>CAZUPX010000841.1:0-3126 GCA_964622155.1 uncultured Planctomycetaceae bacterium
TTCATCGGCGACAGCGAGGCGCACCGCGTGCGCGTGTTGCGGCCCGCCCGATGATCATAATTGTCCAGCCAGCCGAACGACTTCGCGGTGCTCTCTCCCAACATCGTCGCGTTCTGCGAAGATTTTTTTAACGCCGAGGACGCAAAGGTTGGCGCGGAGCTCCGCAGAGAACCCGTTTGCTCTGCGGTCCTTTGCGAATACCCCTGCGGCCTCTGCGTTGAAACGGGCTGCCCGGCAGTTTGGTTACGGTTTGGCCACGCTGCGTCTTGCGGCGGGTGAGGGAGGAAAGCAATCAGGTTGCGACAATCCGCGTCCGGCACTTGTGTCGGCATCGCCCTGCGAAGGCGAAGTCGAGCTTGTAACTGTCTTGCTATTGGGCATTCAAGCATGGCGCTGGCGAAAGACGGCGGACTGCCGGCCTTCCCGATGCCACCGGGCGATGGTGCAAGCCCCGAAAACTCAGATGGTAATTGGCAGCCGTTCTTCGGGCGGGGGTTGTGTCCATTTAGTGGCATCTCGACTGCTTGGTTAATGGTTCGATGCGAAACAAACACAGCGTACTGTTGCCATTTGCTGGCACGGCGGCGCTTTGTTTGTTCGTGAGCCACGGCCTGGCGGCGTCGGCTGAGCCGGCGACGCTCGAACAGGTGCGGCAGTTGCAGCAGGAGAACGAACGCCTGCGCCAGCAACTCGACCGGCAACAAACGTTGATCGAAGACTTCAACCGGAGGCTGCTGGTGATCGAGGGGACGACAGAACAACGGGACGATTCCGGGCGGGCAGCCACGGCTGAAACAAAACCGCCGGACGAAGCCCCTTCCCACCTGGCCGTCCCGTTGCTTCCGGGAAAGGTCCGCCTCAGTGGCGAAGGCGGCGTGGCGTTTTTCAATACCGGCGCGGAAGGGATGTTTCCCCATTCTGAATTTCGCGTTGAGGAAGCCAAACTGTTCGTGGAAGCGCCGGTGTAGGACGACGTTTATTTCTTTACGGAGTTGAATCTGGCCACGCGAGAGGACGCCGGCCTCAATTTGCGGCTGGGCGAGTTTTACCTCGATTTCGAAAATGTTTCAAAGCTGTGGGGCCGCGACCACCAGTTGAACGTGCGCGTGGGGCGCATGGATGTTCCGTTCGGCGAAGAATATCAGTCGCGTGACGCGATTGATAATCCGCTCATTTCCCATTCGCTTTCGGATTTTTGGGGCGTGGATGAAGGCCTCGAGCTTTACGGTTCGGCGGGCAAATTCAGCTATGTGCTCGCGGTGCAAAACGGTGGCGCGCCGGGCGGGCGCGATTTCACCGCCGACAAAGCGGTCGTGGGCCGCGTGGCGTTTGATCCCAAGCGGTGGCTGCACTTGAGCGTGAGCGCCATGCGCACGGGCGATCTCGACGTGATGAATGATTACTGGTCGGAATTGTGGTTTGCCAACGACTGGATTACCCCGGTCGATTCGACGACCACGACGTTGCTGCACGCGAACCTGGTGGAGGGCGATGTGGCGGTGCGCCTGCCGCACGGGCATCTCAAGGCGTTCGGCGGTTACATTCGTTACGGCGACAACGACCCGACCGCCAACAATGGCCGCGACATTTACTACTACTCGGTCGAAGCCGTGCACGACATCACGCGCCAGCTGTACGCCGGCGCGCGCTTCAGCCAGATTTTCGCGGACCAAGGCTATCCGATGGTCGGTCTTGGAGATTTCGACGCTTACTTCGGCGTTTTAACCAAGGAACTCTGGCGACTGAGCCTGGGAATGGGGTGGCGCTTCAGCGACCGCTTGCTCGTCAAAGCCGAATACACGCTTGAGCGTGGCAAGGAACTCGGCGGCGCACCTCGAAAGAATGAAGACTTTCTGGGCGCGGAGGCTGCCTTCAAGTTTTAGTCATGAACCGATTGGCGATCATTGCGGCGGCGTGGTTCGGCATGGTGGCGGTGGCCGGCGCGGGCACGATCACCGGCACCGTGCGGGCGCAAGGCAAACCCGAAGCCGAACCGGCCGCGACGGGCGGCAAGTACGACAGCCGCAAGTACAAGTTTGTCGAACGGATCAACTACGCCGAGTTGCGTGACTTCGTCGTGCACATCGAAGGACCGCTGGCCGCCAAACCGGCCCCGCCCGACAAGCCGCTCCAGGTGATCACGGCGAAACGAATCTCGCAACGAGGCGCGGTCTTTTCGCCGCACGTGCTGCCGGTCGTCGTGGGCACGACGGTCGAATGGCCCAATTACGACGAGATCTTCCACAACGTCTTCTCCTACTCGGATACCAAGCCGTTCGACCTCGGGCTTTACAAGAACCCGGAGATCAAACGCGTGACCTTCGACAAACCGGGTCGCGTGGATGTCTTCTGCTCGATCCACAGCAGCATGAACTGCATCATCCTGGTCCTGGAGAACCCGCACTTTGCCGCCACCGATGACAAGGGTCGCTACTCGATCCCCAACGTCCCGTCGGGCACCTACCAGCTGCGGGCCTGGCACGAGCGCCTCCCGGCCCAGAGCAAGGAGATCATCGTCCCCGAATCGGGCGATTTGAAAGTGGACTTCACTCTGAGCATCACCAACCTGCCGCAATATTGAGCCATGCCTCCTCCTGACCCCATGCGGCGGCTGAGCTTGCAAGCCAAGGTGCTCCTGTGTGTCATCACCCTCATGACCTTGTTGCTGGTGGTCACGATGTGGGTGGTTAGCCGCCGCGTCACCGACCAGTTTCAACAGCAGGCGACCGAGAAATTGCTCACGGCCGAGGCGGTTTTCAAGAACTCGCAGAAAATCCGCGCCCGAAACCTGCTGCTACGCTACCGCAACGTGCCGAACGAACCGCGCTTCAAGGCGGTCTCCCAACTCGGCCATACACAGACCTTGCGTCACTTGCTCACCGAACTGCTCGACGAGTTGGGCGGCGAGGTCGTGCTCTTCTCCACCGAAGACGCCCAAGGCCTGGCCAGCGCCAGCCGCGATGCCCAGCTGGAGGTCTCGCAGTTCGCGGACCGCACCGCCGTCTCTGTCCGGAAGACCCTCGGCGGCCAGCCAAACGTGGACACTATCCGCGTCGGCGACCGGCTTTTCGACGTGGTTTCCATCCCGGTCACGGTCAGCGACACGCTCGTCGGCGCGCTCACGTT
>CAZUPX010000842.1:0-3079 GCA_964622155.1 uncultured Planctomycetaceae bacterium
AACTCTCCAAAACTCTTAACCACCCCTCCGGCGGCCAACATGCCCTTGGCGTGCGCCTGCGTGAGCACGAGCCGCGTGGTGGCAATGTTGAGTACCAGCCGCCCCAACGTTGTGGTCAATAGCACGGAGGGGAAGACGCTGAACTCCAGCGGCGTGCGGACCGAGACCGTGGTCAGCAGGATGATGACCGCCAGCGCAATGTTCGTCGCCAACAGCACATCCAGGATCGGCGTTGGTAGCGGCACCAGCACCACCAGCACGCTGGCGATCAGGCACACCGGCAGAATCAGATCTTGCCAACGCGCCAATAGCAACCCAGCGCGTGGCATGGCAGCAGTAGCCATCCGGACTCCAGCAGATGCAAGACGAATTGTGTCAGAACGACGAGACGAGCTGTTGTGAAATGAGGGCGGGAAAAATACTGGAAGCCCTGCGGGGTGTCCAGGTCGGTTTCGATGAGGCCCACACCACCGCTAGCAGTTTCTCTCGACCGGTGCAGACTCCGTAGTCAGGGTCGTGCGTACGAGTTTTGCTAGCGATTCAAGTTCACTTTTTCGGTGGGACGATAACTTTGCAAGCGCCGCCAGGATTCCCGTCACATCCAGCGTAGCGATCGGGCCGCCCCGTTCGCCACAAGACACTGGCGGCCGCCCAGCGATGTCGAGATCACACGATCGAAACGCTGGCCTTGCGCTCTCGTGATAGCACAATCAGGTTGCACCGATGACATTTCACGCGGCGAGACGTACGGCAGCTTGGGCCCTGGCCTTGGCAACCGTGGCGCTGGCAGGTTGTGAGATTGGCGTCGAGCAGCACCCGCCACCCGACGGTACGGTCTCAGAATCGGCCGTCGTCGAGAAGCCGCCCACGACGATGAGACCCGTCTCTCCTGGCAGGAATCCGCGAATCGCTCGGGGCAAGCTTGATTTCGTAGAGGGTTATCGCGCAGGGTATGCGCAAGCCGCACGCGACAGCAAGCCCATGCTGTTGTTCTTCACGGCCCAGTGGTGCCACTACTGCCACCAAATGGCCGAGGAGTCCTTTACCCACCCGCAGGTGGTCGCCCTGTCGCAGCGGTTCGTGTGCGTGCTGGTCGACGCAGACGTCGAAGGTGACGTGTGCCAACAATTTCAGGTGACCGGCTACCCGACGATTCAGTTTCTCTCGCCGCGCGGCACACCACTGGCGCGATTGGTGGGCAAGAAACCCGGCCATCAACTGATCATGGCCATGCAGTCTGCGCTGCAAAGCACGGCACGCCGCGACGAAGCCAACGAGGAATCGTTGCTTCGATAGGGACAGTTGAGAGCCCAGCAGCGTAAAGATTTCCGGCGACGGCCTACAGCAACACCCCGTCGTCTTGTTATCTTGTAGGTTCTGCCCCGAGTCGGAACCAATCGTTTGTTTTTTGTCGGCCAGGCCCGCCATGCAACAAGGCTCCAAGAGCAAGGAACCGCCAGTCGAACTGAACCCCTATCACTTCTGGGTCGCTCGGTTCTGGCATGGCATGTTGCTTGGTTCGTGGGTGCGCCTGGTGGCGCGCAATCGGGCCCGAGTCTCGCTGTCGCGCATTCCGCTGGCCTGCACGATCACATTTGCGACGATCATCAATTCGCTGTTGCGACCTCTGCAGGAGCTGATCTGCCGGCGATACCTCGTGCGGACGCAAATCAAGGACGCTCCGATTTTCATCATCGGACATTGGCGCAGCGGCACCACGCTGCTGCACGAGTTGCTGGTGCTCGACCAGCGCTACTCGTTTCCGACAACCTATGAGTGTTATGCTCCCAGTCACTTTCTCATCAGCGCGATGGTGGTCACGAAGCTCAGATTCTTGCTGCCGGCCAGACGACCGATGGACGACATGGTTGCCGGGTGGGACAGACCACAAGAGGACGAGTTTGCGCTGGCGAACATGGGGCTGCCGTCGCCCTATCTGAATATGGCTTTTCCCAACGAGCCGCCGCAGTGTCCAGGCTCGCTGACGCTTGAGGGCTTGAGCGACGAGGAGCTGTCTCGCTGGAAGGCGGGCTTGGAGTGGTTTCTCACACGCGTCACGCTCCGCAGCCAAAAGCAGATCATCCTCAAATCGCCGCCGCACACCGCGCGGATTGACGTGCTCTTGGAGATGTTTCCGAATGCACGGTTCGTGCATATCGTGCGCGACCCCTACGCGCTGTTCGGTTCGACCGTGAAGCTGTGGAAGACGCTCTACAAGTTCCAGGCCCTGCAGGAGCCACGCTACGAAGGACTCGACGAATATGTCTTCTCGTGCTTCGAACAGATGTACGAAAAATTCGAGCGTGACCGCGGACTGATCGACCCTTCGCGGTTGTTCGAAGTGCGCTACGAGGATCTGATCGAAGATCCGATCGGCAAGATGCAGGCCCTCTATGAGCATCTGCAATTGGGTGAATTCGAAACCGCGCGCCCCAAGTTGCAAGCCTATTTCAAGGACCGCGAAGACTATCGAACCAGCAGCTACAAGATTCCCGAAGCGCTCGGCGAAGAAATCGATCGTCGCTGGGGACCCTTCATGCACCGCCACGGGTATTGCCAATCAAGCTCCTGGCCGAGAGCGGCCGAAGCCACTTGGAGGAAAGCGCGCTAGCCAGATGAGCCCAGACTTGCGAACCCGACTCGAACTGGCCATCGCGGCAGCCCGCGAGGCCGGCCTGTTGACGCTCGGCTACTTTCGCCGTACCGACATTGCCGTGGAACAAAAGTCTGACCTTTCGCCGGTGACCATTGCCGACCGCCAGACCGAGCAACTGTTGCGTGAACGCATCGGCAAGCAATTCGCCAGGGATGCCATCCTCGGTGAAGAGTTTGGGGAGACCGCCGGCTCGACCGGCTTTCGCTGGATTCTCGATCCAATTGACGGCACCAAGTCGTTCATTCGCGGAGTGCCCCTGTACGGCACTCTGGTGGCCGTCGAATTCGACGGTCGAGCCGTAATCGGCGTGATCTACATTCCTGTGTTTGACGAATGCGTTTACGCTGCCACAGGTCAAGGAAGCTGGTACGAGCGGGGGGGGATGCCGCGCGAGCCTGCCCGGGTGTCGCCTCGCACCGAATT
>CAZUPX010000843.1:0-3198 GCA_964622155.1 uncultured Planctomycetaceae bacterium
TGTTGAGCCTGCCCGCTATTTTCTGCGTGTCTCTCGACACTTTGTCGCGTGAGGCAGCATCGTTTGAACCGTATCTTCAGCCGGACGCCGAGTTAGTCGAGCGCTGGCGCATCGCGCTAGCCGCGTATGACGGCTTTCGAGTAGGCGTCTGTTGGCAGGGCAACCCTCAATACTTGTTCGACTCGCAGCGTTCGTTCCCACTTGCGCAGTTGGCCCCAGTGGCCGCCGTGAGCGGCGTGCGACTGTTCAATTTGCAGAAGTCTTCGGCCACCGAGCAAATCGCGGCCGCCGGGTTTGACGTCATCGAGCTACAGCCGCCGCTCGACGAGACGACCGGAGCGTTCATGGACACGGCAGCCGTGATGAAGCACTTGGATTTGGTCATCACCACCGACACCGCCATCGCTCACCTGGCAGGTGCGATGGGCGTGCGCGTGTGGACCGCCGTGTCGGCCCATCCCGACTGGCGCTGGATGATCGACCGCGACGACACACCCTGGTATCCGACGATGCGGTTGTTCCGTCAGCGCAACCTGAATGATTGGGCTGACGTCTTCGAGCGCATGGCGGCCGAGCTTCAGGCGCTGGCTAGCGCCTAATCGCCCGTCGCCATCTTAGGAACCAGCTCGTGAGCGCAAGGTGTCTTGGCGCCGCACTGTGGTAGAATCGTGGGCATGAGACGAGTCAAGTGGAGTCTCGCTGGCGCAGTTTGCGGCTTCATGGCGGCCATCATCTTCGTTCCAGGACTCGATCAAACCGATCTTGGATACGCAGGCCAGGTGGTCGGATGCGTCATGACGGGTGCAGCATTCGGATTTCTTTGTAGCACCAAGCGCCCCTAACCCTAGCCGCTTTTCCCTTGAACAGATTCAAACTGTACCACTACAGTATATCGCCGAAGATTGACGCTCGTTTGCGCGCGTCGGTATACTCTAACCGGCAGTTGCCATCCCCACCCAGCCGAGTCGAATGATGACCTGCGCCAGTCCGCGGCTTTGGGTTGCCTGTCTTGCCAGCGCGACCTGTTTCTTGGGACCTGTGCCCGGCAGACTGTCGGCTCAAGAGGCACTCACGTCGGAGAAGCTCGACGCGCTGGTCGACGCCCAGCGTGGCCAGAGCGATCCGGCCCGGCCCGCAGTTGCGCAGTTCTTGCGGCGTGTGACCTTCGACCTTGTCGGCAGGCCGCCGAGTGTTGGCGAGCAAGAGAAATTTGCCGATGACGCTTCGCCGGACAAAAGTATCCGTCTGATCGAACGCCTGTTGGCCAGCCCCGAGTTGGGTGTGAACTGGGCGAACTATTGGGCCGACGTGATCGGCTATCGCGTGCCGCCGCCCGAGTTAACCTATCTCAATTACGCCCCTCTGAAGACCTGGCTGTCCGGAAAGGTCAACGCCAACGCGCCCTGGGACGTGGTTGTGCGCAAGCTGCTAACGGGAAAGGGCAAGGTTGAAGATCAACCGACAGCTACGTTCGTCGGCTACCACCAGGCCAAGCCCACGAATCTGGCCTCCGAGACGGCTCGCATCTTCCTGGGTCAGAATATCTCCTGCGCCGAGTGTCACGACCACCCATTCGCTCATTGGAAGCGCGATCAGTATCACGGCATGGCCGCGTTCTTCGCCCGTTCAAAGGCCAAGCTCCCCTGGAACGACAGCGGCGCCATCGTCGTTTCGGCGGCCGATGAGGGCGAGTACTCGATGAGCGACATTAGCGACCCGACGGCCAAGGGATCCAATGTCCGACCGGCTTTCCTGGACGGTCGCGCTATCAAAGTGGGTCAGAGCGACAAGAATCGTCGGGCAGCACTGGCCAGGTTTGTAACGGCCAAAGACAACCCTTGGTTCGCCAAGGCATACACCAACCGAGTCTGGGCCCGACTGATGGGGCGCGGATTCTACGAGCCGCTGGACGAACTCGACGATTCGCAGCCGCCGCTGTGGCCCGAGGTGCATGCGGCGATATCGCGACACTTCGTTGCTAGTGGATTTGACGTCAAGGATCTCTTCCGCGTTGTGGCCGAGACTCGCGCGTACGCGCAGGGCGTGCGCATGACCGACGCGCGCCACGATTCCGATACGGCTCCCGACGAATCGCCGCTCCGACTGCGGAGCGATGAGGTGTTCGCGGCCCTGCACATGGGGCTCGAGCTGCCGAACGTCATTCCGACGGCCGTCAAGCCGACCGACGCCGTGCGATTTCCTCCGCCCCCCAAGAGCACGCAGGACCTGGTCAAGTTGGCGTTCGGCACCGATCCGTCGTTGCGCGCCGCCGACGCGCCGCGGACGATCGCGCAGGCGCTGTGGATGATGAACAATGAGCAGTTGCAGCGCGAGATCAACGCGGCGCCAGGCAGCGGCACGATGCTCTCGAAGCTGCTCGACTCCGAAGCCAACGACGCTCGCGTTTGCCAGCAATTGTTCATGCGCGTACTGGCTCGCGCGGCCACGGACGAGGAAGTTCGCATTGGCCGCGAGCAGGTGGCTGCCTTGGGCGATCGTCGCGCCGCATTCGAGGATTTGTTGTGGGCACTGGTCAACTCCGCCGAATTCACCGCGAGGCGCTAGAAATGGTGCCATGTATGTGCGACCAGCAATCGATGCTCGACTTGGGCCTGACGCCCGAGGGGGTCGTCAGCCGGCGGGCCTTCTTGCGGCGCAGCCTGATGGCTGGCGGCACCTGCGGGGCAATCGCGCTGGGATGGCGCGACCTGGTGATGGCCCAGGCCGATCAGCTTCGCCGCGCTGGCAAGTCGATGATCTTGTTGTGGATGGACGGCGGTCCTAGCCAGTACGACACGTTCAATCCCAAGCCAAGCTCGCAAAATCAGGGTCCGGCTACGGCGATCGACACGCGCGTGCCCGGCGTGCAGGTGGCCGAGTATTGGCCGCAGACTGCCCGCGTGATGGATAAGATCGCGCTGATTCGTTCCATGACCAGCACCGAGAAGGAGCACGATCGGGCCATCGCCTTGGTCCGCACGGGCTATCCGCCTTCGCCGTCGATCCGCTATCCGACCTGGGGAGCGGTTGTGGCGCGCGACCGCGAGCAGCCCGAGTACGATCTGCCGGCGTTCGTGCGGATCGGCAAGCCGCGGATCACCACGCGCGACGTCGACGCGGGCGTGCTGGGTGTGCGCTATAACCCGTTCGCGATCGACGAGCCTGGCCGACTGCCTCCCAACGTGGCGCCAGCGGCCG
>CAZUPX010000844.1:0-2138 GCA_964622155.1 uncultured Planctomycetaceae bacterium
GCCGCTCCGGAGACGCCGTAATCCACCGCTCATCCGCGCTCGGCCCTCGACTGCCTGCCCGATCGACCGGATTCGGTCATCAGCTCATCCGGAAGTCGCCTGACGCGCCCCTGATGATCGATGCACGCCACGACGCTGCGGCCTTCGGCCAGGAGCGTGTCGCCTCGGAAGACTTTGTATTCGTTGACCACGCGCGCGCCACGCGCTTCGACGATCGTGGTCCGTAGCCGCAGCAGGTCATCGTAACTGGCCGGTTGATGGTACTTGCAGGTGATGTCGGCGACGACCAGCATCCAGCCTTCTTTTTCGAGTTGGCCGTAGTCGTATCCGGCGGCCCGTAATAGCTCGACGCGGCCCTGCTCGAAGTAGGTGAAAAAATTGGCATGGTGCACACGGCCTTGTGCGTCGGTCTCCTGGTAGCGGACGCGAATTTCGATCTCGTGTTCGATGAGCATGGGCGTCGAGTTGTTTGAATTTGGGCCAGGAACGAGAGCTCAATCTTAGCCGATTGGCATGCTCGTCGCAGAGACGAGAAACCGCACGATTCGGTTGCCGCGCTCGCGTTGACTGAGGCGTGCCAATTCCTTATAAATGAGCAGTTTATGCTGCGGTCGCTGGCCTTCGTCTGTGGCTGCCCACCGCGAGGCCGCAGCGCCGCGGTTAAGGCGACTGGAACTCGATACACGGATTCTGTCAATGAGCGTCGGCGAAGGAACGGGAACCGGATTCTCGACCATGCGGGGGCGAAACTACCCCTCCATCCGCCAGTTCACCGTGTTCATGGAAAATCGCGTCGGCCAACTGCTCGAAGTCATTCGCCGTTTCGAGGGGAGCAAGGTCAAAATCGTCGCGCTATCGATCAACGATTCGGCCGAGTGCGCATTCGTTCGCTTTCTGCTGAGCCATCCGGAGCAAGGTCGGGAAATCCTTGAACGGGCTGGACTCGCATTGATCGAAAGCGACTTGATCGGCGTCGAGTTGCCAATTGGCAACCAGCCGCTGCTGCAAGTGTGCACCGCTCTGTTGCAGGCCGAGGTGAACATCATCCAGGCCTATCCCTTGCTCGTCCGCCCGCGCGGACGCCCGGCCGTGGCGCTGATGGTCGACAATATCGACGCCGGATTGGAAACGCTGGACAACAAGGGCTTCCACATGATCACCGAAGCGGACCTGGCCAGCGACGAGTAGTCTCGGTTGGTCGTTGGCGACAAGTGGATTTCCTGGTGCCATGCGCACGCTTCGTGAGCGTGCCGGCACAAGGAAAGTCGCGGACACGAAGCGTGGCAACCGCACCCGACAGGAAAATCACACGACTAATTGCTAACTGCGAACCACCAACCACTTCCGCCTTCTTGACTTGGGCCCTGGGCGTGCGAAACTAGATAGCACCCTACTTTCGTGTCACGTCTCGAGCGGATTCATGCCGATCTCCGTCGTTTGTCCCGGCTGCAAGGCTCGCTTTTCGGTCAGCGAGAAATTCGCCGGAAAAAAAGGCCCCTGCCCCAAGTGCAAAGGGGTGATCACCATCCCGGCCGCGCCGCTGGAAGAGGTGAAGATCCACGTGCCCGAGCAGTTCGCCTCAGGGGGCAAGGACAGCAAGGGCCGCGCCGTCAGCAAGCCGATCCTGCGCAAGGAAATGAAGGTCAAGCCGCTGGCTGCCGGCGGCATCGCCGTCGCCGTGATCGTGGCCTTCGGCGTCGCCTTTGCCTGCCGCGGGATCGCCGACAAGCTGCCGATCATCGCCGGCGGACTGTTGTTGATCTCACCTCCGTTGGCCGCCGCGGGCTACGCCTTCTTGCGCGAGGACGAGCTGGAACCCTATCGTGGCCGTTCGTTGTGGATTCGCGCGACGATTTGCGGGCTGGCCTACATGGCCCTGTGGGGCCTGTTTACTCCGCTGCCGGCATATGGCATTTTGACCGGCGAGGCCTGGCAATGGGTGTTTGTGGCGCCGGTGTTCGTGACGATCGGCGGCGCGGTGGCCTGGGCCACGCTCGATCTGGACTTCGGCAATGCCGCCATGCACTACGCGTTTTACGTACTGGTCACGATCCTGTTGCGGGCCGCGTTGGGCCTGCCGCATTTGTGGAATCTGGCTCGCTCGACGATCTAGAATGTGTGGCACTGGCGTGTCGCCA
>CAZUPX010000845.1:0-4550 GCA_964622155.1 uncultured Planctomycetaceae bacterium
TTCAACGTCGAAGATTTCAGTCTCGACCGCATGCAACAAATCGGCCGCAGCGACCTGACGGAGCGGATGAAAAAGTACCGCCAGATGTTGTCGTTTTAAGAGGCTGGAGGCTGGAGGCTGGAGGCTGGAGGCTGGAGGCTGGAGGTAGGGGGTAGGAAAAGATGGTATCAATCAACGGTTCTTCGATCTTCGTCTACTGACCCCTGACCACCAGCCCCTGGCCCCTCCCCTAATGTCCGACGTCGTTCGCACTTTCGTGGCCGTTGAAATTCCCTTCGAGGTGAAAGAACGGGCCGGCCGGCTGATCGCCGAACTGAGCTCGGCGCCGGCAAAAGTGAAGTGGGTCGGGCCGGAGGCGATGCACTGGACGCTCAAGTTCCTGGGCGACGTGGAGATGATCGAGGTGCCAGCGATCTGTCAGGCGGTCGAGCGTGCCGTCGCGCCGTTTGCGCCGTTCGACGTCGAAGCTCGTGGGGCCGGGGCGTTTCCCGATGCTCACCGCCCCCGCACCGTGTGGGTTGGAATGGGGCAGGGAACCGACGAGATGTGCGTGCTGCACCAGGCGATCGAGCGCGAACTGGCAAAGCTTGGCTATCGGGAAGAGGGGCGCCGCTTTCGGCCGCATCTGACGATCGGCCGCGTGCGCAACAGTCCCGAGGGCATCGGCGAACTTGGCCGGCTGGTCGCCGCGAGCGCCGATTTTGAGAGCGGATTGTCAACCGTCTACGAGGTCGTGATCTTCTCCAGCCAGCTCGGCTCCAAAGGGCCCACGCACGAGCCCCTGGGCCACGCGGAGTTGAAGGGGAGCGACCCCAAAAAAGAGTAGGGGGCTTGGGGCCGGGGACTGGACACTAGGAGGCCCCAAGCACATGTGGCGGCCTCCCTGGCCTACAAAACTGCTGGCAAGTCGCCTGTTGCGTTTGCTAAGATGACCCGGCCCGAAGGTCAGCATGAAGCGTGAGACCAATCATCAAAAAGGGCTCTTGCAGAACGCCGTGGACCCCGATAATATACAGGTGTTCACTATCGCGGTGACCGCCGCCGGTCGAGACGGTTCTTGACCGAAGGTCGCGGAGAAGCCGCCGGATTGTTCTTCAAGAAGGAAGGATGGTTTGCCCATGGTCACCGCTACGAAAACCAACAATCGCATGGCAAAAGAAACACCTGCTAGCAAGTCGGTCAAGAAAGCCAAAGAGCCGGTCTCGATCTTCGACTCCAACCAGGACTTGAAGAACACCCTGGCCCAGATCGAGAAGCAGTTTGGCGAAGGAGCCATCATGCCTCTGGGCGCGGCGAGGGCGGTACAGATCGAGGGCATTCCCACCGGCAGCCTGGCGTTGGATCTGGCGTTGGGCGGGCAGGGAATCCCAAAGGGTCGGATCGTTGAGATTTTCGGCCCCGAATCGAGCGGCAAGACCACGCTGGCACTGCACGTGGTAGCTCGGGCCCAGAAGCAGGGGGGGATCGCGGCCTTTATCGACGCCGAGCACGCAATGGATCCTAGCTGGGCCAAGAAGCTGGGCGTCGACCTCGAGACGTTGCTGGTCAGCCAGCCAGGCAGTGGCGAGGAGGCGATGCAAATCACCGAAATGCTGATCCGTTCCAACGCAGTCGACGTGATCGTGATCGACTCGGTGGCCGCCTTGGTTCCCAAAAAGGAGCTGGAAGGCGAAATCGGCGATTCGCACGTCGGCCTGCAAGCCCGCCTGATGAGCCAGACCATGCGCAAGCTCACCGGCGCGATCTCCAAGAGCAAGACGTCGGTGATCTTCATCAACCAGATTCGCGAGAAGATCGGCGTCATGTTCGGCAGCCCCGAAACGACGCCTGGCGGACGGGCCTTGAAGTTTTACAGCTCCTGCCGCATCGACGTGCGCCGCATCGGACAGCTCAAGGAGGGCGAGGACGTGGTCGGCCAACGGGTGCGGGCCAAGGTGGTCAAAAACAAAGTTGCGCCCCCGTTTCGCCTGGCTGAATTTGATATGATGCACGATCATGGGATTAGCTACGAAGGGGATGTGCTGGATCTGGCAATTGCACAGAAATTGGTCGTCCGCTCCGGCGCCTGGTTCCGTTATGGTGATCTACACTTAGGTCAGGGGCGGGAAAAGACCCGTGCCCATTTGCAGGAACATCCGGAGCTGGTCGAAGAGCTGAAAACCAGGATCATGGCGGCCGGCGAGCCCGCGAGCGTGATTTCCTTGGACGGCGAAGGCGAAGTGGCCGAGGAATAATTGCTGGCGGTGATCCGTGCTTGAGGGGCTTCGGCCCCGGGGACGGAGGTGACGCCCCGCCTGGCAGCTCGCCCGACAAGTTTCGCGGCGCTTGTCAATCGAGTGGTGCATTGTGTGGTGTCACGGCTGGCTAATTGTTGGACTGGTTTGCGCGGGATTCACGGCCGCTCGTGTGCCGCGCGCTTGGGCTGAGGAGCCCTCTGGACTGCAATTCGCCGCGGCCATGGAAGAAGTCCTCGCCAAGGCTATTGAAGCCAGCGAGCGATCGGTGGTCGCAATTGCCCGTGTGCGTCGCGGCGGTCCGCTGCGCGACGATGTCACCGCGACACCGTTCAATCAGTTTCAGCTTGTCCCGCCATCGCAGCCGGGCGACGCAGACTTCATTCCCAACGAGTACGCCAGCGGCGTCGTCGTGGATGCCAATGGGTTGATTCTCACGGCAAATCACGTACTGCGTGACGACAGTGACTACTGGGTCACAACTCCGCAACACAAGACCTACAAAGTGGTCAAGATTGTCGGGGCCGATCCGCGCAGCGATCTGGCCGTGCTGGCCGTTGAAGCCTCGGATATGGTGCCCATCAAATTTGGTGACGGCGGCGCGCTGAAGAAAGGACAAATCGTGGTTGCACTGGGCAACCCTTTCGCCATCGCGCGTGACGGGCAGGCCAGTGCCAGTTGGGGCATCATCTCGAACCTTGCCCGAAAAGACCGGCCCTGGGTCACAGGTCAGTCGGCCGGCGACCAGGAGCCTCCCACCAGCAAGCCCACGCTGCATCAGTACGGTACGCTGATTCAGACCGACGCCCGGCTGAATCTCGGCACCAGCGGCGGCGCGCTGGTGAATCTCAAGGGGGAGATGATCGGCTTGACCGTGGCACTCGCTTCCAGCCTGGGTTACGAACAATCGGCCGGCTTTGCAATTCCGGTGGATGAGACGTTCTTGCGAGCCGTCCAGACCCTCAAGCAAGGACGTGAAGTTGAGTATGGCTTTCTCGGCATTAAGCCGATGTCGCTGGCGCGCGACATGCAGTTGCGCGGCAAGCATGGCGTCGTGGTGCAAGACGTCGTGTTCGGTACGCCGGCGGACCGCGCCGGATTGGCGCGGAGTGACCTGATCACTCACATCGACGACGCCGCGATTTACGAGCCCGACGACCTGATGCTTCAGATCGGTCGTCGGCCGGTAGACGCCAGCGTGCGGCTCTCGATCGAACGCGACGGGGCGCCCAAGGTGTTGGTCGTCGGCGAGCTTTCGAAGTTCTTTGTTCCCGGCCCGAAGGTCATTACCAACCCGGCCCCGGCGTGGCGGGGAATCCGTGTCGACTACGTCACCGCGTCGCGAGAATTCCAACGCTGGGTGCGGGACGGCAGGATCGACGTTGGCGGCGCGGTTTTGGTCACCGAGGTCGAGGAAAATAGCGCCGCCTGGCGCGAAGGCTTGCGTGCCGACATGATGATCAGCCACGTCGGCTCGAAGAGCGTGCTGACCCCCAAGGCCTTCCACGAAGCCGTCAACGCTAACGACGGTCCGGTCAGGCTCCGCATCAACCTGCAGGGCGGCGACCACGCAGTGCACACGGTCCCGCCGAACGCTGGTTAAAACCATCGGTAGTCGGCTTGGCCAGCGCATGTTTCATCACGCGGCCCCGACGATTGCCGGCGCGTTGTCTCTGTTCGTTCTAACGCTGCGGGCGAACTTCGATTCAACGTCATGAAGTTCCGAACAACCACGGCGGCGCCGGTATGAGTGACGAACTTCACAGCGACGGATCGCCTCGCTTCGTCGAATGGTGACGTTCGCACCTCTCTGGACCACTCGGCGGGCAAACGGCTATCATGAGGGGCTTAATTGAGCGACGAACGCTTGCGCTGCCAATGTCACAGGGACGACCAGCGGGAGTCCCGGAAATCTCACTTGAGCGGCCGGAAATCGCACGACACTGTCATGACACGTATCGATAAGTCCCCGCCGGCGAAGTGACGATGCTTGGGCACCCCTCCATCACGTATCGGACCGCACCTGTAACCGCGCCTGAGCAATCATGAAATCCGACGAGCTGCGCGAGAAATATCTGTCGTTTTTTGAGGGCAAAGGGCACGCTCGCCGGCCAAGCGACATGCTGGTGCCGCGCGAGGACCCGTCCGTGCTGTTCACGCCCGCCGGCATGAACCAGTTCAAAGACCATTTTCTGGGCAAGGTGAAGCTCGATTTCACACGGGCCACGACCTGTCAGAAGTGCCTTCGCACCGGCGACATCGAAAACGTCGGCCGTACGGCATACCATCACACGTTTTTTGAGATGCTGGGCAATT
>CAZUPX010000846.1:0-3008 GCA_964622155.1 uncultured Planctomycetaceae bacterium
CGCTCTGGCGCGCAGCGGCACCATCCACGAGCCAAATACGGGTGCGACCAGCACCATCGCCGACACCCGCACCAGCACGAGTGTGAAGATCAAGAACTCTCCGACGCCAGGTTCGGACGGGTCGAGCATGTGTAGACCGGAGACTGAGATTCGCGCACTGGCGTAGTGCCAGTACCGACGTCAAGTGGGTTCGACACTCGCAATACGCGATTGCCACCCGGTCGAGGTCACAACGAGTTGGGAATGTTGACGATCAGGTCATGTGAGTACTGCACCATCTGCTGAACTAGCCAGGGCAACATCAGGCTGATCACGAGCACCATCGCGACGAGTTTGGGAACGAACGAGACGGTCTGTTCCTGGATCTGCGTGACGGCCTGCAGCAGTCCGACGATAAGCCCCACAGCCATGCCGGCCAGCAGCACCGGCGCGCCAATCACAAGCGCGACGTTCAGCGCCTCGCGACCCAGGTCGATGGCGTCTTGCGGTTCCATTCGATCAGTCCTGAGATATCCGCTTGAGATACACGCTCACTAAACGTCAGCAGGGCAACCGTGATGAAGCACGCTACGTGAACGGTTGAAAACTATCCAACAACATGCCGACGACCAGGTGCCAACCATCGACTAATACGAACAGCAACAGTTTGAACGGAAGCGAGACGAGCACGGGGGGCAGCATCAGCATGCCCATTGAAATCGTGATGCTGGCAACGACCAGGTCGAGAATCAAAAACGGTAGATAAATCTGAAAACCGATCAGAAATGATGTCTTCAGTTCGCTCAACATGAATGCCGGCAGCAGCACCCTCAGGGGAACGTCGTCGTAGCTTTGGGGAGCCGGCGTGCCTGCCGGAAGATACTTGTAGAACAGCCAGACGTCACTGTTGTTGCCGGTGCGATCGATCTGGGCGCTCATGAACCGCCGCACCGGCTGGACACCGGCATCCCATGCCTCCTCCAGCGAAATCTCGTGTTGGGAATACGGCAGGATCGCCTCGTGGTAGACCTTGTTCCACACGGGCCACATGACTAACAGCGACATGAACAGGGCGATCGACGTGATCACCTGGCTGGGCGGAAGCTGTTGTGTGCCCAATGCCTGCCGTAACAATCCCAGCACCACCACGATGCGCACGAAGCAGGTCGTCATCATCAGGATGGCCGGCGCGAGGCTGACGACCGTCAGCAAGGCCATCATCTGGAGCGCCGGAGTCAGCCCACTTGGGCTCGTCCACTCTTCCAAACTGCCCAGCGAGGAGGGCAGCTCGAAGCCCGCCACTTCGGATACGACCTCGGGTGGTTTCTCGTCCGCTCGGACAGACGGCGAGGCATTGCCAGCAACTGCCAAAGAAAGCATCATTGCCGTCGCGGCGTGCCATGCGACACGGCATCGGACCGCGTCAACAAGTTTTCTGAAGGCATGGATCATATCAGCCGACTCGCGCGCGTGATTGAATTGGGCCAGCGTCCAACGCGCCAAAGGTCATCTCCTCGGCTTGCTCCTCGGACAAATAACGCGCTTGCTGCTTGCCGCCGAATTGTTCGAATGTCTGGCGGAAGGACGCTGTCGCACCGCGCTTCGGCTGGCAAAGGCCCGTCAGTCGCTCGACTTCATCGGGGTCGGTAATCTCCGTCAGGGTTTGAACGGAACCGGGCGAGATGCACACCAGGAGCAGTTTGCCGCCGCAGCGAACCAGGTGGACGTTCTGCTTGCCGATCAGGGACGCCCGTCCCAGCACTTCGACCGCCTCGCTGGGTAGCATGCCCGCCCCCTTTGGCAGGCCGCGGCGGACCGCCCACACGACCACTAGGAAAAGCCCGAGCACGATGCCCAGACTCGCCGCGCCAGTCGCGAGTGCCGGCATCTCATTGCCACCGACAGTTCGACGCGAGTCGCTCGCGGGGGGCGATAGCGGGATCTCGCGGTTGGCCGCGCCCGGCGAGCGAGGTGCACCGCGACCTTCGCCTGCCTCGCCGGAAGCCAACTGCTCTGTCGCACGTAGTCGCGGCGGTAGCGTGTCGGCCGAACGAGTCTCTGCCGACTCGATCGGCCGCGCGAGTTGTTCGTCGTGTCGCAAGTAGCGCGGAGACTGATCCGCGCCGCTGCCACCGTCAGCGCGCGGCGTATCGGGGGTGGTCTCAGAGGCGGAAACGACGGCCACGGTACCAACAACGAGCACCAGCGGCCGTAGCCAGGCCGCAATCTGAATGATCCTACGCATCAACTGCCCTCTCGACTTGAGAATCGCCCTTGTCGTTCTCGAATGCACTCGCGTCATGCCGCCGCGTCGGCCATCCGCACGCCGTCGCCAACCAATTCGGTGATGCGCACGCAAAGCTTGCCATGGAGCACCAGCACCTCGCCTCGCGCGACCAAGCGACCGTTGGCCGTGATATCGACTGGATCGGAAACCGACGTATCGAGCGACACGACCGAACCGACGCTGAGGCCGCACAGGTCTCTGCGGTCGATCCGTGAGCGCCCCAACTCGATTTTCAGCTCGAGCTCAAGGCATGTTGATCGACGACTCGACACCTTGTGCTTGGATCGGTCCATGAGATTCCACTTTCGCAGGCGGTGGCGCAGCCTTCGAGCGCAGGAACTGGTTTCGACCGTTGAGAATTCGCTTGAGACAACCCCGGCAGACGTGGTTTGGTCCAGGGTCGCGATACTTGTCCCGCAATTCCGACTTGGAATCAACCCCAATGAGCCGGCCGTTAGTTTAAGCCAGTGAAATGGCAAGGCACGAGAGTTGCTGGCTGATAGCAAATCAATCCGAGTCAAACGCTCGGGTGGCCACCTCATCGAGTCGCTTCGCCTCGAGGCGGGCCTCACGCTCTCGAAATTGTTCGAGTTGCTTCTCGCGCAACTTCTCCAGGCTGCGTACTTCGCGATCGGCCTCGACAACGGCCTGCGTGAGACGATCGACTTCGAGTGCTACCGCCCGATCGCGCTTGCTTAGCTCGTGCAATTGCGAGCGGAGTATCGATTCGAAGCGGTGGGCC
>CAZUPX010000847.1:0-2534 GCA_964622155.1 uncultured Planctomycetaceae bacterium
GGTATCGCGGCGCACCAGCTCGACGCGCGTGGCATGCTGCGATCCGCCGGCAATCAGAAAGCTGGCGTAGGGTTGAGTCACCTGGAATGGCCCTGATGTCAGCGTTCCTCTCGGCGTGTCGCTGAGCGTGGCTTCATATCCGCCGACCCAAAAGTTCCCGGCATGCTGGCTCTTCATGCCGCGACCGCGAGCCGTCGGTGCGTCCCCTTTGATCGGCTGGCGGACGAAGGCCTCGCCCGCGGCCGCCCAGTCGTCGAGGGTGCCTGTCTCGAAATCAAGATTCAGCGGCTTGCCGCTGGCGCCTACGGGCAGTGTGCCCGCCGCATCGCCGGCGGACGGTGTCTTGCCAGGTTCGGCAGCAAGCAACCGACCGACAACGGCCAGCGCCACTATCGTCCAAACGGTTCGTCGGATCGCAACGCGCATCTTGGTCCTTCCAGAACTTCCAGTACAAAATAATTCGGGCCTTACCCGGACCTTTCCAAACCATTACCTTAACAGACGAGCGGACCAGTTTGGAGCGGGCGGCCCGCATGATCCATGGGGAAGCAGTACATGCTTGGACAAGCGCCTCGGCATGGCATGAGTTGGGCAATGGCTATTGGCGTCGCGCTGATCGCCGGTTGCGGACGCGGCAGCTCGCCGCGTGCTACGCCCGACGTCTCCGGCCGTGTGTCGGGTGCCACGGCCAACTCATCAGGTCGTATTCCGGGTGCCACTGCTGGACTTCGGCGAGCTCAGTCGAGCCGCTTGTCCAGCAGTGCTTCTTCCGCGCCCACACATGAGTCGCCATCCAGCGCGGATCGCGATCTCTCCGCCACGTTTTCCATCGTGGCCATGGATCCCGAGACAGGTGTGTGCGGAGCAGCAGTCGCCAGCAAGTATCCGGCCGTCGGAGCGGTCGTGCCGTTCGCGCGCGGCGGTGTGGGGGCCTTCTGCACCCAGCACATGCACAATCCCACATTTGGCCCGCGGGCGTTGGAGCTGCTCGAGCAAGGCCGCTCGCCGCACGACGTGCTCGTGGAGTTGCTGGACAACGATAACGAACCCGACCAGCGACAATTGGCTATCGTCGACCGCCAGGGGCGCACGGCCAACCACAATCCCGCGCAGGCTCCCAAACGCAGCCGCTGGTGGGGCTCGATGAGTGGGCGCGGCTACGCCTGCCAAGGCAACACGCTAGTCTCCAGCCAAGTCATTACCGCCATGGCTGCGGCCTACGAGACTACGAAAGGCAGCCTGGCCGATCGGCTGATGGCGGCGCTGGTGGCCGGTGACTGCGCCGGCGGCGATCATCGCGGGCGCCTGGCGGCCGCCATCATCGTGGCCAAGCCGGGCATGGACGAAGCGTGGCTCGACCAACGCGTCGACCGCAGCGACGACGCGGTGCTCGACCTGGCACGGCGATACGTCGAGCTGGAGCACGAGGCCAAGGGCGCATGGTCCGAGGACAAAGTGCCCTGGCAACATCCGTGCGAGCAGCGCCGCGAGCCCAAGCCGCCAGCGGACTAAGAACTCGAAAGTTACTGCGCTCAGGACGCACTACTCACGCGGACAAACCTGCTCACGGATTCGGGGGCCGCAATGGGTTGATGCACGACAGCCTCGCATCCGCGGCGATCTCGCAAAGCGCCTGATCGGCGCAGACAAAGTGGTCAACACCGCCCTTGGTTGCCAGGTCCAGTGCGACGGCAAGTTGGAGCGCATCCAGAGTTCGCAGTCGCTCAGTTGGCCCGTACCGAACAAGCAATCGTTCCGCCTGCTCGTAGTTTATTGCGAGGACACGGCTAACCGACAGGACGCGTTCGGCGACATCCGCAACGAGTCGTTTGCGAGCCACAGTGAACTGTTCTATCGTAATTTCTCCTGTGCGCACTTTTAGCGTCAATGCTGAGACGGTCTCGACAAATCCCAATCGCGAAATGACGCACCGCGAGTTCGGCTCCGCAACGAGGGTATCGATGTACGTTGTGCCCGGCTCGCTGTGATACCGTTTGACGAGCGCACTGGTATCGAGAAAATAACCGGACATCTAAACAAAACCTCGCCGGGTCCATTGCGCCGCACCCGCATTCGCTCCACGAATCCCACGGCGCTTTGCCTCCAAAGCGATACGCCTTTGCGGAAGACCTATTCAGTACGCGCCACGTTCAGCGATCACGGCTTCGGCGAGCGACCCGGTAATGCTTGACAACTGTTCACGTACCGCAACCAATGGAAGCGCGCTGTCGTGTTCTTGGTTGGCCAACTCGACGGCATTGGCATCGACCCATTCGTCGTCGCCGGAGTGAACCGTGACGGCCACCTGCTGCTTTTCCGACAACCCAAGAGGTTCAAGCGGCCGTAACACTCCGTTTTCGTAAATTGCCTGCACTTGTTGCTTCATCGTTTCCCTCATGCTTCGGATGACCACAATTTGATTCTATTCGTCAACAAGGTGGGAATACAACGCGTCCGCCAAAATCAGCGGCTAAATCCAAGTTAATCCACCGCCTAGTGTGAGCGTCACGTTTGTGGTTAGTTTGGGTAATTTT
>CAZUPX010000848.1:0-7624 GCA_964622155.1 uncultured Planctomycetaceae bacterium
CCGATCATCATCTCTTCGAACGTCTGATCGCCCCAGTTGACCGTGGCCGACGGGTCGGGATTGGAAAGATTGTTTTCCGAGTTGTCCCAATGCGCCACGCAGTGTACGCGCGTGCCCGGCGGCAGGATTTTGGGTTCGGCATACTCGTAGCTCGTCTGCCAGTTGAAGTCGTAGCGCGGCACGTCCAGTAGCATCTCTCGCTTTCCGTCCGGGTAGATCGCCTCGTAGCTGAAGGCCTTGCCGCGGATATGCATGTGCGGGGCGTACGAGAGCACCTTCAAATCGTGTTTGTAGGCAGTCATCGTCGACTCGCGGCGATAGTCCTCCGCGTGCGGCGGAATGTTCAGCCCACGATTGCCGGTCGACACGGTTTGCACCATGTGCGTCAGTTCCTCGGGCTTGGCGAACACGAAGCCGATCTTGCTTTTGTCTTCCATGTCCTTACCGACCGGAGTGTAGTGCACCTGGAAGATCAGCTTGGAGCCCTTGGGCACGTACTTGGCCATGCCGGTGGAGAATGGCGTAGCGCGATAGCCCGGTACGTAGGCCGCGAGGAAACCGAGGCCGTTTTCGTCAAACCGCCGCTCGCCCTGTCCCGGCGGCTGGACGAAGCATAGCATGTGATGGACGACCGGCGCGCTGCCGGGAATGATTTGACTCGCCTTGACCCACTTGTCTTCGGTGAACTGCGGGTCGACCACGAAATACTGATACTCCACCACGCCATTGGCCGGCACTTTGTACGGCTCTTCGTGGATTGAGAGCACAAGTTCCGGGTCGGTGGGCAGCGTCCAGCCTTCGACGTATTTGCGCGGCGCCGGCAAATCGGCCGGATCACCCTCAGGCGCGCCGGCGCCAACCCACTTGTAGATCAATTCTTTTTCCGACTCCGGCATGCTGCGGTCGTTTTTGAAGTGACCGAACTTGGGATTGGCGTGCCAGGGGGGCATGCGCTCTTCGCGGACTACTTCGGCGATCGTGTCGGCCCAGCCGGCGACTTCGTTGTAGTCGCTCATGGCGAACGGGCCGATCTCGCCGGCGCGGTGGCATTCGACGCAACGGTCTTGCAAGATGGGCGCGATTTGCTTGGAGTAGGTCACCTCCGCATCGTCGCTCGCCTTGCGCGCCCGTCCGATGAAGCAGCCGACCGTCTCGGTAGACGCCGTTTTGATGGGCCCGCCGGCGAGCAATTGCTCCAGCGCATCCGCCAGATAATTGTGCTCCGCCTTGTCACGCACATAACCCACCCCGGCACGATCATCGATCCGGCCGTGGTAGCGGACGACGCGATCCTTGTCGAGCAGGAAGACTTCCGGCGTGCGCATTGCGCCCAGCTTGTCGGCCAGCATGTTGCCGGCGTCTTTGAGCAAGGGGAACTTGATCCCCGCGTCGCGCGCGTAGGCCGCCATTTCGGCCAGTCCGTCCTGGCGATTGGCATCGACGCCCAGAAACGCGACGCCGCGCGATTCATATTTCGCGGCCAGCTCGGCCAGCCGCGGGCCATAAATCCTGGCCAGCGGGCATTCGGCGCCCAGAAACGCAATCACAATTGCGGGGCTATTGGCGCTTTCGGCCAGCGAATGCTCGCTGCCGCGAGAATCCTCGAGCTTGAAGTCGTCCACCTTGCGTCCCAGCGATGCCGATTCCTTTGCCCGTGCAAGCTGCGATACCAAGGCCAGGCAAACGAGCGTTACGATGAAGCGTTTCATGAGTTTTAGCCCGACGGTGACAAGCGAAGAGATCTCGGAGAAATCGGCCGATCGAAGCCAGTAACTACCTTACCGGGCGTGGTTTGCGCTGTCAAACTCGGTTCCCGAGCAGGCCGCGCTGGGGCTAGCAATTGTACCCCCACGCCAAGCACAAAGTTTCGCGCCATTGCGCGAACTTCGACCGCTCGATTTCTTGTCAACCGACCTTTCCGTAGTGGGGACAAACGATCTTGCGATCCAGGATTGGAGGTGAACCGATGGACATTCGGCCGTTCGACGAATCGGATCACGATGCCGTGGTCGCAACAACGGAACCATTGTCGGGACGATTTGGCTCGGCAGCATGCTGCAGCGCATAACCTGCGTCGGTGTGTCGGACCGATGCTCTGCGAGCGCCTAGATCCTCTTGTTGCCGGAGACGCGAGTTGGGATATGCTGAAATCGTCATCCAATCCGACCTAGCGGTCGGGAATAGTAGCCACGTAAGAATTGTTCCGGTAGCGCGGCGACAAAGGCAGTTCAGGAGGACTCAAAATGGCCACCGTTTTTCGTGCCGCCGGCGCTATCGTAGCCGGGTTGTTGGTGGCATTCATCCTGGTCGTCGCCGTGGAACTTTTCAGTGCAGTCGTCCATCCGGTTCCCCCGGACTTCGGTGGAACGATGGATGAAATGTGTAAACACGTCGAGCGCTACCCGCATTGGGTGTTGGCGGTGGTAGTCCCCGCTTGGGCAGGCGCAGCATTCGCCAGCACCTGGATAGCGGGACGATTGGGGAACCGTGGATGCGCTCTCTTCATTGGGTTGATTCTTCTGACGGCTCTCATTTTCAACATTTCGAAGCTCCCCTATCCAATCTGGTTCAAGATCGCGAGCTTGATTGTGATCCCGTGCGCCATTGTGTCCGGTCTTTATTTGTCAAGCCGTCGTAACGTTGCCACTGTGAACATCACTGAGTGACCTGGGCGCGTCGGTCACATCGACCTCGGCGTTGCCGGACCAAGGCGCGCACGCGGCGCCCACAGTGAGACTCTCGGGCGCACAGAGCCGGCGGCGTCCCAAGCACTCGTGCGAATACACTTGATTCCTGAGAATCCGATGGCCCGACCGTTTCTCGGCATCAATGGGACAGGCGAGAGTGGGGCAGGATTTGAAATTGAACCGCGATCTCGATTGAGGTTTCCATCGCAAACCATTGTCCATCAAAGAGAAACAGCTCGCCGCGACTGGTCGCGACGAGCTGTTGTGTTTTAAGTCGGGGCGACAAGACACCGTTAGAACTTTTTCTGGACGGCGTGCGAGGCTGGCCCAGCAGCTTAATCCATTCGGGCAAAGGACTTCTGGCAAGATCCGACGTGGAAGCGGTCCAGGAGCGACGATGACGAACGGCAAAAAGCCCGGAGCTGCCTGGAGCCTCTGGACGATGTGACCGAAGCACGTTGGGAGTAGTTGGCAACCAATTCGATCGAGAGCCGTCGAGAGTCTCCCTTCAAATTGGACAACACGTCTCCGGTGTCACCCCGATACGCGGAAATCATTGCCGTGGCTAAGCTCTGATCCTGAGTGCAACGACATCTGTGCGTGGCGGCGCACCGAACAGGCGACGATATTCGCGGCTGAATTGAGACGGGCTCTCGTATCCCACGCGGAATGCGGCTTGAGCTGCGTCAAGGCCTTCTCCAAGCATCAATCGGCGAGCTTCCTGCAGCCGCAGTTGCTTCTGATACTGCAGAGGACTCATCGCAGTAATGTTTTTGAAGTGAAGGTGCAATGCAGAAGGCCCTATTCCGACCTCCTTCGCAAGAGTCTCGATTCGGAGCGGTTCAGCAACGTGCTCTTTCAGCCACCTGATGGCTTCAGCAATCCTCTGCGCCGGAGCTCCGATTGACACCATTTGGCGTAGCCGTGGACCTTGCGGACCGACAAGGACGCGGTAGGTAATTTCGCGAAGCACAAGCGGCGAAAGCACGGAAATGTCTTGCGGTTTTTCGAGGAGTTCGACAAGCCGAGTCACCGCGTCATGCAAGGGCGGCTCAATCGGGGTAACCGCGAGCCCTCGGCCGGGCGGACCGAGCGACGAAATAACCGTGCCCCCCGCGAGCAGTTCTCCAACGACCGCCGGGTCGAGCGTGATTCGGATCGCTAGGCTTGGTCGGTTCGGCGACGCCTCCACCACCCGTGCTGAAACTGCGAGGTCGACCGACACCAGCAGATAATGGTCGGGATCATATCGGTACGTCTGGTCTCCAAGCATCACTTCCTTCGACCCTTGAGCCATGACGACGAGAGCCGGCTCGTAGACAGCGGCATCGTGTGTTGAGGCCCTGGAGGATCGATACAGGGTTAACCCAGGGATATCGGTCGGCTGCATCCCATCCCGAGGAATGTGTCGCTCGACGGTTTTGGCAAGGTTTGTCGGCATTTAATCAATTCCGCGCCTCTCAAGCGATTCGTTGCTCCGTCCGTCATTCTATGGCGAGCAATCGCCGCCATGATTGAGATTCTTCGATCTCGTGGAGGAATAGGCAAGGATAGATGAGGATCATGCTACCGCAGCATCTCGGACCTTCCCTATGATTCGGATGTGCCGGCATGATCGTCCCGGCGAGTGACTTACTCAGTCGGGTGGGGGTGGCATTGGACGTGCAAGGAACTGGTATGGCCCAGGATGAGGGTAGTTTCATGGCAACGGTGGAACTCGCCAAGCAGGGGTCGCGCCAAGTGATGCTTGTTGCAGCGGGCTGCGTTCTCGCGCTTGCGTCGTGCAAGAACGAGGCTTCCGTTCCACCGGCTGAAGCTACCGATACAGCGAGCGTCACGGCCAAAGACACCAACGACCCTGCGGAGGACAAAATGAGAATCACAATTGGCTCCATGACGTTCACGGCCACGCTCGAAGACAATCCAACGGTGACAAAACTCAAGCGGCTGCTGCCGATGACCGTCGAAATGACGGAACTGAACGGCAACGAGAAGTACTACCACTTGTCCACGCGCCTTCCCGCGGATGCGATCAGTCCAGGCAAGATCCAGAATGGCGACATCTTGCTTTATGGCGACAACAGCCTGGTGCTGTTTTACAAGACATTCAAGACTTCCTACAGCTATACCCGGCTCGGGCGCATTGATGATCCGTCCGGCCTTGCCTCCGCGGTTGGTAAGGGAGATGTGTCCGTGGCCTTCGAATTGAGATGACACCCTGCACGGCCAAACGGTGCAATGATGTTGGTTTTCCATCGACATTCGTTCAATCAAACAGGAGTAATGACGTGCGATATCACGACGACGATGCCGACCAGGAACGCAGCCCCAAATTGCTGAGCCGGCGTGACGTTCTGGCCGCGGGCGCGGGCCTGGCGGCGGCGCAGCTGATCGCGGGCGCGACCGCCGCAGCGCAGCCTCCGGAACCTGGGAAAGGAAAAGACAAAATGAAAACCCGAAAGCTCGGCGGCCTGGAAGTCTCGGAACTCGGCTTCGGCAACATGGGCCTCAGTGGCGGCCACTACGGTCCGGGTGTGGACCGGGCCCAGGGCATCCGTGTGATTCGCGACGCCCACGAGCGAGGCGTCACGTTCTTCGACACCGCGGAAGTCTACGGTCCCTACGTCAACGAGGAACTGGTCGGCGAGGCCCTCGCGCCGGTCCGCGACAAGGTCGCCATCGCCACCAAGTTCGGCTTCAAGATCGACGGCACGAACGGGTTGGACAGCCGACTGGAGCGTATCCGGAAGGTCGTCGAGGAGTCGTTGAAGCGTCTCAAGACCGACCGCATCGATCTCTACTACCAGCACCGGGTCGATCTCAAAGTGCCGATCGAAGACGTGGCAGGCACGGTCAAGGATCTGATCAAGGCCGGGAAGGTCCTGCACTTCGGCCTCTCGGAGCCGAGCGCGAAGACCATTCGCCGCGCGCACGCGGTTCAGCCGGTTGCCGCCATCCAGACCGAATATTCGCTCATCGAACGAAGCCCGGAACGCAACGGCGTGCTCCAAGCCTGTGAAGAGCTTGGAATCGGCTTCGTTCCGTGGGGACCGCTGGGACAAGGCTTCCTGCCCGGGAAGCTGAAGGTGGATGCACAGTCCACCTTCGACCCGAAGACCGATCTGCGAGCGACGTTCCCGCGCTTCTCCCCCATGGTTATGAAGAACAACCAGCCGATCATCGAGCTTCTGACGAAGTTCGGCGCCAAAAGGGACGCAACGCCTGCCCAGATCGCGCTGGCATGGTTGATGGCGCGGAAGCCGTGGATTGTTCCGATCCCTGGCACGCGCATCATGGATCACCTGCGCGAGAACATGGGCGCGGTCAATGTCCAACTCACGCCAGCGGACCTTCGCGAGATCGAGACGGCCTTCTCTCGGATCGAGATCTATGGTGGCCGCATGGATGCGACGCAGATGGCGCAGATTGGTCAAGATTGACACGGCGAGTCGGCAATACGTGGAGGTACGTTTCATGACACGAATCGCGCTTGTAACGGGGGCCAATCGCGGCATCGGGCTTGAAACAGCCAGGCAACTCGCTCGAAGGGGCTTTCAAGTCGTCGTAGCTGCCCGAGACGAAGCCAGCGGTGGTCAGGCGGTCAAGGAAATCCAGGCCTCAGGAGGTCGCGCGACCTTTCACTCCCTCGACGTAAGTGATTCGCACAGCATCCGAGAAGCTGCCAAGCGGTTCGCGAGCATCTCCGACCGCCTGGACGTTCTCGTCAATAACGCTGGCATTTATCCGGACGAAGGAGTGACGATCGAGACAATTCCGCGCGACCTTGTGGTCAGAACGTTTCAGACGAATACCTTTGGCCCGCTGGAGGTTACTCAGGCGTTCCTGCCTTATCTGCGCCGCGCCGGAACTTCGCGGGTCATCAATGTATCCAGCGGGTATGGGCAACTGGAGGGAATGTCGTCCGACGCGCCTAGTTACTGCTTGTCGAAGCTCGCGCTGAACGGACTGACGATTATGTTTGCCGACGCGCTCCACACTGATGGGATCGCCGTCAACTCAATGTGTTCTGGTTGGGTACGCACGGACATGGGTGGCGATGGTGCGACGCGTTCGGTAGAGGAAGGAGCCGATACAACAGTTTGGCTCGCCGATGAGGCTCCGCGCGAACTGACCGGAAAGATGTTCCGGGACCGGCGAGAGATCACGTGGTGAGACTTTTCGACTCATTTTGGTTTGGGCGAGTCAAATCGTCATTCGCATCGCCGACGAGGCTTTTCCGCGGCGTTTATTCGGGCGATCCTCGCGAGACTGGCGACGGGATTTGAACTCGGCAAACTCTTGGGCGAAAACACCTTGCAACGATTCAACGGATTCGAGCGTCGAACTCGCCCAGCCGTTTGAACTTGATTAGTGGGGCCTGAAAGCAGCCGCAAATCATTGGTGCCAAACGAAAAACGGCCCGCCGCAATTCCGTGCGACGAGCCGTCTTGAATTCAGAGTCGGGGCGACTGGATTTGAACCCGCGACCTCTTGAGCGCGGGTCGCTCGCTATCCCTGTCGACCATCTACTGTCTACCGCTCACGCTACCAGCTTCCCCACCACTTCCCCTTCTACATCAGTCAATCGGAAGTCGCGGCCCTGGAATCGGTATGTCAGCTTCGTGTGATCGAAACCCAAGAGGTGCAGGATTGTGGCGTGCAGGTCGTGCACGTGGACGCGGTCGGTCACGGCGTTGAAGCCGAACTCGGCGGTTTCGCCCAGCGTGATACCGGGCTTGATGCCGCCGCCGGCCAGCCACATCGTAAATGCGTTGGGATGATGGTCGCGGCCGTCGTCGCCCCCCTGCACCATCGGCGTACGGCCGAATTCGCCGCCCCAGACAATCAGCGTCTCGTCCAACAGTCCGCGCTGCTTGAGATCTTTGACCAGCGCCGCCGAGGCCCGGTCGGTCACCGCCGTCTGCTCCTTGAGCCCG
>CAZUPX010000849.1:0-2478 GCA_964622155.1 uncultured Planctomycetaceae bacterium
AATACCTGGTTAGCGAGCAGGTGACGCTGGCCGATCGCAGTCACGAATGGTCCGAGCTTTTTTTGGGAGGCCCCGAGTCTGGCCGGCTGCTGGCAACGCTCACCGCCGCGATTGTTCCCGACGAACGTTTGTCGCACGTCGGAACCGTCATAGCGGGCCGAACGGCCTGGGTGCGGCGAGCCGACATGGCCGGACCACACGGTTTTCTCCTCTCACTTCGTTCGTGCGACGCCGATGGTGTGCGCCAGGCGCTTGTCGACGGCGGCGCGGTGCGTGCCGCTCCCGAGGCCTTTCAAGCGACCCGTATCGAATGGGGCTTCCCGCTGTTCGACGTTGATATTTCCGACAGCAATTTGCCGCAGGAAGTCGGCCGCGACGCGCAAGCGATCAGTTTCACGAAAGGCTGTTACCTGGGTCAGGAAACGGTTGCTCGCATTGATGCCCTGGGGCACGTCAACAAGATGCTGGTTGGAATTGCGTTTGGCGGCGCGGCGAGTGTGGCACCAGGCTTGGAGGTGATTTCCGAAGGTCAACCAGCCGGCCAGATCACAAGCGCGACATACTCGCCCCGGCTCGGCGCGCCGCTGGCCTTGGGCTATGTCCGCCGCGGCCACAACGCGCCGGGCACGCGCTTGGACTCGCAGGTCGGCACGGCCCACGTGGTGGCGCTACCGATCGCGTAGCGACAATGGAACGCCTCGCAACTCTTACGCACGGCATCCCAGCGCTTGCTTGAACCTGATCATCACCGCTAAAAATTCAAATCTTGTCGCCCCGACTTATTTCAGAAATGAGCCCTTCGCCCAGAGGGTCGAAGGGCTTTCTCATTTCGGGGACGCGAGTTACCGAGGATCTTGGATGAACGGGCGTGGTTCAAATGAAATCGCAGTTGACAGGGGTTCCGTCCGAAGTTGTTTATCCTGATGACCTTAGCGAGTTCAAACGTCCCGTCGCCCTGCTACTGAGACGTTGGTGCCAAGAAACGGTCGTTTTACGGCAGCCGCGCGAGACGAGTACATGAGCGAGAAGAACCGCCTGCTCGAAGGGAACCGTAGCCACGTACAACATCAACGCGAAAACCCCACTAAGAATCGCCTAGCCGTTCTTCTCCTTTCTGAAGAAAACCAACCGTGCGGAGATTGCGCCCACAGCGATCGACCCGAGCACCATCATGCAGAAGTCGAAGGCTTCTCCAAAGAGGAAGCCGTCGTCAACCACGGGAAGAAGTAACACGTAGAGTCCGAGCGTGACCCCGAAAGCGACCACCCCCCCGGCGCAGGCGTGGATTCCGGTCGGCGGAAGCGTGCCGCGCTTCGCGCGCACGAAGTCCACGGCGATCAGCGCTAAGGAGATCAGGCCCGAGGCGATCGAGCCCGCCAGCATGCCGATGCCCCAAGTAGTCCCAGGGCCAAACTTCGGGTCCAACTGGTCGAAGAAGAAACCGACCGCGACGACGGCCGTGACCAAGGCCGTCATCGAGAGCCACGGCGCAAACAGTGTGGGGAGGAGCCAGGGGCCGAGCTTCTCGATTCGCATGGGCATTTCCTGTTTACTGATAACTGGTAAAAGTTGTGATCCCGCGCCACTTGATGCAACTCTCCAAACGCCATTCTAGCGGCAGCTTTGTTGATCGCCATTGCGGCGGAGTCGGTACTCACGAGAGCCGCCCGCCTTCACCAATGGTCGTTCCGAGGTGCGTCCGGCGCGTCAGAAACAGGGTCGTTTGCGGAGCTTCTCTCACAGCGCCTCACTGGCTGTAACCGCCCCATTTGCGCTTGCGATCACCGTTCAAATCCAGTCGCCTGTCCTGCCGAACGGAGGTTCACGCTGACAGTTTCACAACCCGTGTCACGACTTGGATTTCCGGCCCCGGACCTCGGAAGCTTGCCACGTAATCGTGGACAAACGGTTCAAACGAGCGACAGCTGCCCCAACTTTCGCGTCAGCTGATTTGATCATGCAGCTGGTTGGCGGCTGCGCCGTTCTCGCTCGCGCGGGCCAGTGAAAGCGCCCCTGCGGCGGGGCAAACGCGACGACGAAATCTCCGAGCTTCGAGCCGAGTCACGCGTGGAGGCGGAGAGATCCACTGGCGCCCGCCGGCCTCACTTGAGGCCAGCTACAGACGAGCGCTCCGGCCTCACTGAGGCCGGCTACAGAAGCGCGGTGCTAACCCGTTCGCGGCGAGTCGGCGATGTCGCCGATGGGGGTGAACGATTTGAGCCAGCGGCGGACGCGCTCGACGACGCCGGCGCCAGCGGGAACTTCGCCGACGCGGTCGAGCGAATCGGTCGCCAGGGCACGGCGCAGGGCGTCGAGGTGGTGCTCCATGGTGGCCAGAAACGCGCGAGTCTCGGCCGCGCTCAGCTCGTGTCGCACCAAATCGACCGTGCGATCCGTACGCTCACGCCGCAAGGCAACGAGGCGTCCACGCTCCGCTTTGTACAAAAGCCCGTCGGCGTAGGCTCGCCGCAGCTTGCC
>CAZUPX010000850.1:0-2220 GCA_964622155.1 uncultured Planctomycetaceae bacterium
GCCCGAGCCCGCGGCGGCGCGTGCGGCGACTTGGGCTGCATGTCGAACGCCCGGCCGACTCGCGGAATGTGCGGCGCGGCCAGCAGGTTTTCCTCGCGCAGCAGCCAAGCCAGGGCGACCCCGCCGAGGCCCATGGCGTTACGCATCAGAAACTCGCGGCGAGTGGCAGTGAACATTGCAGTGGTCTGTGGTTAGTGATCAGAAATTGCCTGGGAGGGCGTTTCGCGTTGTCTGCCCCTCAATCGACGTACAAGAATTCGTTGGTGCTGAGCAAGATCTGGCACAAATTGGCTAACGGATCAATCGGCGGTTCAGCGTTGGGCGGTGTGGCCGGCGGAGCCCCTGCGGCGGCCTGCGGCGCTGGGGCCGCGGTGGGTTGCGTTTGCGAGACCAGGAAGGCCAACGACTTCTGAAGCTCGCCGGCCTCGGGCTCGCGGCCAAAGGCCAGTTGCCAGGCGACGTGCACCTGACGCATTGGATCGCCAGGAGCTTCCTTGCGCACGCGGGCAGCGAAGTAGCCGGCCTGCTGCAAGATAAAATCGCTGTTCAAAAGCATCAGCGATTGCGTGGCCACGGTCGAGTTGGTGCGCCGTTCACAATTGACCTCCATCACCGGCGCGTCGAACGACTGCAACATGGCCAGCGGCTGGCTGCGGCGGACCTGGATATAAATGCTGCGGCGAAACGCGTCGTGGCCGGCCGGCGGATCGCTGCCCGCGGGCACGTCGACGCCGACTACCACCTGGCCCACCGTGTCTTCCTTCACGGGCACGCTTGCGCCAAACAGCTTGCGATTGATCGCTCCGCTGGCCGAGAGAATTCGATCACGGAGCGTCTCGGCATCAAGCCGCTGGACGCTGGTGCGCGCGTACAGTTGATTGTCAGGGTCGAGTTCGGTTTTGCGCGGCTCTCGGTCCGAGCTCTGCCGATAGACCGTCGAGGTCATGATCTGTTTGTGCAGCCGTTTGAGCTTCCAGCCGCTGGCCATGAAGTCACGAGCCAGCCAATCGAGCAGCTCGGGATGCGACGGCTTCTCGCCAAGACTGCCGAACTCAGCCGGTGTGTTCACAAGTCCACGCCCAAAATGACCCAACCACACTCGATTGACTAACACGCGAGCAGTGAGTGGGTTCTGGTCGCGCGTGAGCCAACCGGCCAGTGCCAGTCGCCGACCCGACGTCGGCCGCGACGGGTCTTTGGCCGCAATTTCCAGTCGTTCGCCAGCCGAGGAGCAGACGGTTAGTCCGCCGGGGGCAATTTCCTGCTTCGGCTGCCGATAATCGCCGCGGTGGAACAGAAAAGTCGCGGGCAGTTGCCCCGGAACTTCATTGAGCACCCCGACAAAATCCTGGAACGGTTTTTTGGCGGCAATGGCGGCGATCTGGGCGTCGATCTTTTTGAGTTCGTCGGCGGCCTTGGGATCGTACTGGTAGAGCACGCCCGGCGTGATGTTGACGCTGGGGTTCTGGTCCAGCAGCTTCTTCTGAATTTCGCCTCGCTCTGCTACCGGCGTTCGGTAGGCAGTTTCCAAGGCACCGCGCAGCTCGTCGTCGTACTTCGACAGCTCCTTGTCGAGCGCCTGTTCCATGTATGCGTCGAGCTTCGCTTGTCGCTCGGCGGCGATCTTGGCGACCTCGGCGTCGACCTCGGCGGCTTTGGCACGCTCGGCATCGGTCCACAACGAGATCAGCCGCGCATCGGGAGTCCGCCAGCGCTTGGGGTCTAGCGCCGGCTCAATGACGGCCCGCAGGCGATAATAGTCGGCCTGCGGAATCGGGTCGTAGCGATGATCGTGACACTGGGCGCACCCGACGCTCAGACCCAACAGCGATGTAGTAACGATCTTGATCGTGTCTGCGACGACCTGATTTCGGGCGACATCCGGATCGGCGCCGCTCGACGTGCCGTCGGCGGCCATCCGTAAGAATCCGGTGGCTGCCAACAGCTCGATGTCCGCAGGCGCGAGATTCTTGAGCTCGCCGGATACCAACTCATCGCCGGCAAGCTGCTCTGTGATGAATTGATCCAGCGGTTTGTCGGCGTTCAAAGCGCGTATCACCCAATCGCGATACTTGTAGGCGAACGGACGCACCGGATCGGCGGCGGTGTAGCCATCGGAGTCGGCATAGCCCGCCACGTCCAGCCAATCGCGGGCCCAGCGCTCGCCATAGTGGGGCGAGTCGAGCAACCGGTCGATTGCACGCTCATAGGCGTCGGGCC
>CAZUPX010000851.1:0-3231 GCA_964622155.1 uncultured Planctomycetaceae bacterium
TACGGCGGTGAGGAGTTCGTCGTTGTGATGCCTCACACCACCTTGGAGAATGCCTGCATGTTCGCCGATCGAGTGCGGCACACGGTCGAAAGCTCGTTGAGCGTGACGATCAGCGGCGGCGTGACGACTGCCTTGGACGGCGACAACGCTGAGAGCCTCCTTTCGCGCGCAGACGCCGCCTTGTACAGCGGAAAGGCCGCCGGCCGCAACCGGGTCTTTCGACACACGGGCGCCGACATCGAGGCCATCACCGACGGCGCACCCGCTCCGACAGCGGCCGCGACGGCATAAACCCCGATTGCGGTCGAATACTCTACTTCAGCTGCCGTGGCCGCGCTTCGAGGCCATGTCTTGGCGATAAATTGCGCCTGGCCCTATCTTTCGGCATCACACGCAGGGTCTGGCGGCGGCTCGCGTTGACGAATCGCCCGCCAGGTTTTACGATTGCGATTGACCCCCACACGCCGCACACCAGTTCTGTGCAGGCCAGCAGCTTCCGACTCCAATATCGTAGAGAAGGAGGGCGCGCAATCATGCCGCTGTTCGAAATTGAGACCGATAGCCACATCATCATCACGTGGGCCAGCGACGAGGATGCGGCTTCCGTGGTTGTCAATCAAACCTATCCAAGTGACCGCGTGATCCGACTTACCAAACGACCTCGCGACACCTGGGTGATTTCCAAGTCCGCGCTGGGAATTGTCAAGCAGGCCGACCTGTGTTCGACCGCTCGCGATTGCCTGGCAAAAGCCGCGGGGGACAAGGTTCACGCCATTCGCCTGTACATGCACGAGACCGGCTCCGACCTGGAACGGGCCCGCAAAGTCATCGAATCGAATATGGTCATGGGCTGGTAACACACCAACCGCTCGCTGCTCATTACCTTTAGCGCATCCGTCCGATTGCGACTCAGCGCCGCTCGTTGACAGCGCCGCAAGCGGCATCTATCGTACCCGAAGGGGTCCATTCTGGGCTCCGCCGTTTCTTTGGGGGTGCGGATGTTGCGCGGCATACGAACTCCGTTGGCGATGCTTGTCGGTTGTGCTTCGCTCTCTGTCGCCAGCGCCGCCGAGACCCTTGATTTCGATCGGCACGTCGCCCCGCTCCTGGTTCGGCATTGCGCAAGCTGCCACAACGATAGCCAGGCAAGCGGTGGCCTGAACCTCATGCGCCGCGAGTCGGCGCTTGAGGCTGGTGAGAGCGGATTGCCGGCGATCACTCCGGGTGAGCCGCAGAACAGTTATCTGCTCACGCGCATTGCCGAGGGTGAAATGCCGCCGCCCGACAAGGGCACGCCGGTGCCGGCTGCCGAGCGCGCGCAGCTCGAAGCTTGGATTGCCTCCGGCGCGTCCTGGCCGGCGGGCCGGGTTCTCAGTCCGTTCGAGTGGACGAGCTCGACTCGCGCAGGCCGCGACTGGTGGTCGCTCCAGAAGCCTCGCCGGCCCCCGATACCGCAGGTCCGAAACTCCCAGCGAGTTCGCACGCCCGTCGACGCTTTTGTGTTGGCCAGGCTTGATCAGGAAGGTCTGGAATTGAGCGCGGATGCCGACCGCGCGACGTTCATTCGGCGAGCGTCGCTGGACTTGCTGGGACTGCCACCTTCGCCAGAGGAGATTGAAGCCTTTGTCAATGACACCGCGGCGGACGCCTACGAGACGCTGGTCGATCGACTACTGGCTTCGCCGCGCTATGGAGAGCGCTGGGCGCGGCACTGGCTGGATGTTGTCCGCTTTGGCGAGAGCAACGGCTACGAGACGAACACCGCGCGGCCCAACTCCTGGCCGTATCGCGATTGGGTCATTCGGGCTTTCAACGAAGACATGCCGTATCCCCAATTCGTGTGGGAGCAATTGGCCGGCGACCAGGTGGGCGTCGACGCGGCCACTGGCTTTTTGGTCGGGGGAGCGCACGACATCGTCAAAAGCCCCGACGTCGAGCTGACCCTGCAACAGCGCGCCAACGACTTGGATGACATGGTTTCGACTACCGCCACCGCCTTTTTGGGGCTGACCGTCGGTTGTGCTCGATGCCACGACCATAAATTCGACCCGGTCGCGCAGCGCGACTACTATGCGCTGTCGGCCATCTTTGCCGGTATCGAACATGGCGAACGCGACCTGCGCAGTGCGGACTACGCGGGCCGAAAAGAGCAACAACAGCAAGCGCAGCGCGAGCTAGCAGCAGCCGAACGACACTCACGCGACCTGTGGACCAGCAATCAACCGCTTGCCCACGTTGGCGGGCCGCCCGCACGGCCACCCGTATCGGCTGCCATGAACGTCGATCGTTTTGAGCCGGTGCGGGCCCGCTTCCTGCGATTCACGGTGCTGGCGACAAACAACCTGGAGCCCTGTCTGGACGAGTTGGAAGCCTATTCGTCAGGCACCTCGAACGGGGAGTCAGCGAGCGTGGCGCTGGCCTCCGCCGGTGCGAAGGTCACCGCGTCGAGCGTCTATGCCAGTGGCCGCTCGGAGATTCATCGGATCGAGCATCTCAACGACGGGCGATATGGAAACGGTCGCAGTTGGATTTCGTCCGAACCCGGCGGCGGATGGGCTCAGGTCGAGCTGGCGCAGCCTGCCACGATCGACCGCGTCGTGTGGGCACGGGACCGCGAACAGAAGTTTCGCGACCGGCTGCCCACCCGCTATCGCATCGAAACGAGCGACAACGGCAGTGAATGGAAGGTGGTGGCCACTTCCGACGATCGCCAATCCCCGGACGCCCAAAGCCAGGATCCCAAGCCGTTCTCGACGGAGGGTTTGCCCGACGGCGTGCGGGATGAGCTCGAACGAGAGCGTGCCGCGATCGATGCCCTGCGAGCCAGGCTTGTGCAACTGGCTCCGCCGAAGGTTTACGCCGGCACGTTCATGCAATCCGAGCCGACGCATTTGTTGTATCGCGGCGAACCGCAGCAGAAGCGCGAGAGGGTGCCGCCGGGAGGCATCGCGTCGGTCGCTCCGCTGCTGACACTCGGCGACGATCTGGACGAGGCACATCGGCGGTCGGCGCTGGCGCGGTGGATCGCCAGCGAAGATAATCCGTTGTCGGCCCGGGTGATGGTCAATCGCATCTGGCATTATCATTTTGGCCGAGGGCTTGTGCCGACGCCCGGCGATTTTGGTTTTGGCGGCGGAAAGCCGTCACACCCGGAGCTGCTCGATTGGCTGGCGACGGAGTTCATCGCCAATGCGTGGCGGCCGAAGGCCATCCACCGCGTCATCATGCTTT
>CAZUPX010000852.1:0-2207 GCA_964622155.1 uncultured Planctomycetaceae bacterium
CGGCATTATCTCATCGCAGCATCCACACGATCGCCGCCACCAGTGCCACGATACCGATCAGGATTGCGGCGCAGCCGGCCGCTCCCAGCTCGACCGATGTCCGCAGCGGAGCCGTGAACTTCGCCGGCATCTCTGCCCGCAGCCGGGCTTCGAGCGCCTCGATGAAGTCCTTCGATTCTTTCAGCCCCGCGCCGGTCGCCGTGCGGTAAACCTTGATCGCCTCGATAAACCGCCCCGCGAAAAGCGCTTCGTTGACGCGGTCCATATCGGCCTGATTCATGTCACCGCTCATCGGTCACACCCCTTTGCCGGGCATTCCTCTGGCCGCATCGAGTTTCCTCTTGAGGCCGTCCCAGGGGAGTGTCGGCGTTCTGTCGCCCAATTGCCGGAATCAGTATATTTGAATGACGTGCGGGCCCGTAGCTCAGTCGGCCGGAGCAGCAGAAATCGTCCCTTGCCCGCAGGTTCGAATCCTGCCGGGCGGATGGGCCACGCGGGACCAGTTTTGCTTGGAGGGTGATTTGATCCTTACATTGACTGGAATGCAATGAATACTCATGTCGTGAGCAACCTCGCCTGGGAAAGGATGGTGACGGCCGTGGAAAAAGTACGCGAGCGCTTGCGCCGGGCGGCGGCGTCTCTGGAACAGGCGGGAATCCCCTATGCGCTGGCCGGGGGAAACGCGATCGCCGCCTGGGTGAGCGAGGTCGACGAAGCGGCGGTACGCAATACCCAGGACGTTGACGTGCTATTGCGCCGCGCGGATCTCGATCGAGCCAAGCAGGCGCTTGCCGCCGCCGGATTTGTTTATCGGCATACTTCGGGGATCGACATGTTCCTGGACGGCACTGGGGCCATTAATAAAACCCGTGACGCGGTCCATATTGTCTTTGCCGGCGAAAAAGTACGCACCGATTACCTGTTGCCCGCGCCGGACGTGGACGAGTCCAAAGCCACTGCAACCTGCAAGGTGTTAAACCTCGACCCGCTCGTGCAGATGAAGCTAAAGTCGTTTCGTGACAAGGACCGAACCCATCTCCGCGACCTCATCGAGGTGGGTTTGATTGACAAGACCTGGCCTCAGCGACTTCCCAAGGAGCTTGGTGGTCGGCTGCAACAACTTCTCGATAATCCGGAAGGGTGATTGATCGCGGGCCCGTAGCTCAGTTGGTCAGAGCAGGGGACTCATAATCCCTTGGTCGCAGGTTCGAGTCCTGCCGGGCCTATTCCGACTGCGGTGCCGATCGTATTGACGGTCATTCGGCCCCCTCGGCTGCGGCTGCGCGCGTAGTAGACTTGTTCTGCCCCCCAAATCACCGATGTATCGCGACCTGAATCGCGGTTCTGGGGGACAAACTGCGATGGAAACCGCCGCAGCGAGGGCCTCGTCCGCTCAGGTGGGCATCATTTTACCGGCCGGGCCGTCTGCCGATCACCTCGGGAACGAAAAAGGACGTTTTTGACGGGATTTACGAGGCAGTGCGCGACGATTGAAAAAAGTGGCTTGCGATCAACTTAGACCAGGACTCGAAAATTAACGCACGGGAATTGCAATCGTTCAAGTGATAGAACGGCCAAATTGGCAATAGTACAGCCGGGGGGAAGATGCTACCGCCAAGGCTTGTCATTCGGCTATTCGTGCTGGCGCTGTGCGTTGGGCGTCTTTGGTGCGCCGCTTCAAACTCGTGGGGCGCCACGCCTGCGGCGGCGCTCAAAAGCATTTACGCTGGGATTCACCATCTCGACGAGTTCAAAACCGCCAAGACCAAAGCGCTGGTTCTGGCTTTTCTCGATACCGAATGCCCCATTGCTCAGAAGCAGCTTCCACGACTTAAAGACGTGCATGAAAGGCTGCGAGACAAGGGAGTCTCGGTTCTTGGAATCTACTCCAACGCGCGCGTCGATATCTGGAGCATGACGGTCCATGCGCACGACAGGGACATACCATTTCCGGTCTTCCAAGACGTCGAGCACAGTTTGGCCGATCAGCTCGGCGTTCAAGTGACGCCCGAGATCGTCGTGCTCGACCAGGATTTGCAAAAGCGGTACCAAGGCCCGATCGACAACCAATTCAAGCGCGGCGGCAGTCTGCAAAAGCCGACCGAGTTGTACTTGGAAGACGCGCTTTCCGCGCTGCTCGAGGGCAGGGACGTGCAGGTCCCGCAAGTGCCGACTTCGGGTTGCCCGTTGGGTCGGCAGAAAGTGCT
>CAZUPX010000853.1:0-4210 GCA_964622155.1 uncultured Planctomycetaceae bacterium
GGAAGCATTGCTCAAGGAAATGGCGGCCGAGCGAGAGCGCCGGGCAATCATTCTCCTTGCCACGGGTGAGAAGGAGGCCACGATCTTGCGGGCTTCCGCCGACCAGGAGGCGTCTATATTGCGTGCCAAAGGAGACGCTCAAGCGATGTTGGTTCGAATGAACGCAGAACTCGAACGGCTGAGCAAGTTGACGGAAAAACTAGGGGCCGCAGCCGGCTTGCGCGCCGCACTGGCCCTCAGATACATGGAGACACTTTCCGCGATCGCCAAAGACCCGGCGCAAAAGATGTTATTCGCAAACGACGCACTACCAGGCTGGACCCTGGCACGACTCTTAGGGTCTGAATCGAGGCTGGCCACTGAGACTCCGAATGACACGGTTGAAAGCGATGGTGTGGCACACCAACAAGGCTGACGCGCGGATTGGTCGCATCCTAAGGTCGGTTGCACTTCACTGATTCAGAGACGACGCGGCTTCAGAGTTGCGGATCTAATCGCAGGCCAAAGTCCGTTACTCTTCGGTGGAATTCACGCCAGAGGTGTTTCAGGATGTAGTTGGAGAGCCCCAACCACCTTCACCCGACCTTTCCTGCCGAGGGAGTACACAGTCACGCTGCAGCAGGCGCTTGCGCCGCGCGCGCCGGACGCGATGGTCCGGATGTGCCGAATGGATCGGCTGACGGGTTTGGCCGAGGGCTGTTGGACGTTTGCATGCTACGTTTGCTCAATCCAACCGCGCGGCGCCAGGCTCTGCCAGGCAAGCCCCAGTGGCGCCGAGCCGCAAGTTCTCCCGCCAACCTCACTCGCACGAAACCTCCCCATGACAAAGCAAACCGCAATCCGGCTGGTGGCCGGCAACTATGCGTTGGCAACGTTGCTCAGCGCGCTATTGCTATTCGAAGTTCAGCCAATCATCAGCAAGTTCATTCTGCCTTGGTTCGGCGGCAGTCCAGCCGTATGGACCACGTGCATGGTGTTCTTTCAGACTTTGCTGTTTGGCGGATATGCGTACGCGCATTTGACCGCGACATACGTTCGTCCGCGCGTCCAAGCAATCGTGCATCTTGCCCTGTTGGCGGCGGCCGTCTGCATGCTTCCGATCACACCCGATGCGAGCTGGAAGCTGGAGGCCGCAAGCGCGCCGACCTGGAGAATTCTGAGCTTGCTGGCTGTCTCGGTCGGACTGCCTTATTTCGTGCTCTCCGCGACTGGACCGTTGGTTCAGGCCTGGTTTTCGCGCTCGGTCGGCAGTCACAGCGTGTATCGGCTGTATGCCTTATCGAACGTCGGCTCGCTCGTCGCTTTGCTGGGTTATCCCTTCTGGGTCGAGCGGCGTTACGGCTTGGGCGAGCAAACATGGCTCTGGGCGGTCGGCTTCGTGTTGTTTGCGGCATTGTGCGGCGTCGCAGCAATCTGCGCGGCGGTCGCGCGACGCGCTTCGGCCGAAACACCCCACGAAACCTCAGCCAATTCCGTCAAGATCAAAAAGCCGTCGTGGCAAGATCGCCTTGCCTGGCTCGCGCTGCCGGCGCTCGCGTCGATGATGCTCCTGGCGACAACCAATCACGTATGCCAGGACGTCGCCGTGATGCCCTTTCTGTGGGTGGCGCCTTTGGCGTTGTACCTGCTGTCGTTCATCATCTGCTTTGACCACCCGCGCTGGTACCACCGAAAAGGTTTCGCTTTCGCGGCGCTGGCGGGTTTGTGCGCGGTGGTGGCCGTCGACCAATTAATCACCGGCGGCTCTGGCATCGCGTTCACGTTTACTCAAGAGCTGGCTTTGCACTTCTTCGCGCTGTTCGCGTTGTGCATGGTGTGTCACGGTGAGCTCGTGAGCCTGCGGCCCGACCCGCGGTATCTGACCAGCTTTTACTTGATGATCAGTGCCGGCGGCGCGTTGGGCGGAATGTTGGTCAGCCTGGTGGCACCGCACGTGTTCTCGACATTTGCGGAGTGGCGACTGGGCCTGGTGATCGGATGTCTGGTGGCGGTGCGTGTTCTGTTCCAGGACCAGCCCGAATCGTTCGTGCGCCGACGTTTTGCAGTCATCGCGCCGACGCTGCTTTTGGTGTTTGCGGCGCTACACTGGGTTCCGGAGCTTCGCGCGGCGCGGCACGGCGAGCTGTTTGTAAATGCCCGAAACTTTTATGGCGTCATCTCGGTCATCGAGCGCAACGTCGACAATCCAGCGGAGCACACTCGCAACTTCTACAGCGGTCGCATCGTCCACGGTTTGCAATTTGTCGATCCCGCGAAAAAGACGCAACCCACCGCGTACTTCAGTCGCCAGGCCCGCGTGGGCCAGGCATTTGCCGCGATGGAAGGCCGTGAGCACCTGCGCGTCGGAGTTGTGGGCCTGGGCGTGGGCACGCTGGCGACCTACGCAAAACCAGGTCAATACTTCCGCTTTTACGAGTTGAATGACGACGTTCTGGACTTCGCCCAGGAGTACTTTTCATACCTGTTCGACTGCCGCGGCAAGTATGAAGTCGTCCTCGGCGACGGCCGCTTGTCGCTCGAGCGCGAAGAGCCGCAGCAATTCGACCTGCTGGTGCTCGACGCCTTCAGTGGCGATGCCGTGCCGACGCACTTGTTGACGACCGAAGCATTCGCGATCTACTCTCGGCATCTGGCCCCGCGGGCGGTAGTGGCGGTGAACATCTCGAACCGATACCTCGACCTTTCAGGAGTCGTGGCCGGACTTGCCGATCGCTTTGGCTACTCGTTTCGGCGCGTTACGTCTCAGGGCGACCCGGCCGGCGGCATCTTTCCCGCCGACTGGATCGTGCTATCGAAAACTCCCGAATTGATCGCTCCGCGAGAGGTTCGCACCGCCGCCTCGGCAGGTTCCATGGCCCCCGTGGTGTTGTGGACCGACGACCACAGCAATCTGTTCGAGATTCTGAAGTAACTTCTGAGTTCGGCCCTGATTGGGCTGAAGCGTGTTGCTGCCTCAAGGCGGCGTTGGGTCAGCAAGCTGGGGCGACAGCCTGGGGCGCGCGAATCTTTACCGGTTGCGGGCAGTTTCGGGATGTTGCCGTGCGCGCCACGACCATCGCACGAGAAGGCTGGCGAGCATCCGATTTCACACCGGAGCGCAGGATGTCAAGGTCGATAGAACCGACAGGACCCCATCAACGCGTCAATCGCGCAAGACCGGCTGAAATCGGATCGGCCGGCACAGTTTGCCAATCGGCGCCAGGAAGCCGGCGAATTGAGCCGGGAACGTTCACAGGCCCTTCATAGACGGGAGTGCATGGCGGTGCGGACTCCAAGCCTGGTCTTTGCTTTGACGCTGCTGGCGGGCAGCCTGGCTGTGACGCCGGCCTGGGCACAATCGTTCGGTGTTGAGCTCCGCAACACGCTAATGCCAGCGTCTGGCGGAATGGCAGGCGCCAGCATCGCCCAACCGCAAGACTTGATTTCCGCCATCAACGGCAACCCCGCCACGTTGACACAGTACAGGGGCACGCAGTTCATCTTCGGCGGTGCCTGGGCCGAACCGACGTTCAACCTGGAACAAACCGGCAATCTGATCTTGCCGGGCGTCACGCCCTTTTCGGCCAAGTCACAAACCCCAGGCGCGGCGGCGCCCAGCATCGGCGTTACGCACGAGCTCGACTCGCTTGGCCTGCCGCTGACTTTTGGGCTGGGACTCATCAGCGCCGCCGGCGGCGGCACCGACTTCCGCAAGCAGACCGAGAGCAATGGCACGACAAGTTATCTGACTGTTCTGGAAATCGCCGCCAGCGCCGGCGTCAAATTGACCGACCGGCTCTCCGTAGGAACCACCCTGTTTGTGGGCAACGGATTCTTCAACGGTCCGTTTGTCGGCGTTTCGTCCATGACCGTCGCCAACGCGCTGCGAGGGACTGTCGGCGTGAACTACGACGTGGGCGAACACACGAGTGTTGGCTTTTACTACCAAACCTCGCAGCGGTTCCGCTTCAAGGACGCGCTGCAATTGCAATTGGCCAACGGCTCGATCGACATCGCCCGCGACGTTCATCTCGAGCTTCCCGACAACATCGGCATCGGAATCGCCAACTCCAGCTTGATGGACGGCAGGCTCCTGTTGGCAATGGACGTGCTGTTTCTCGATTGGCAAAACGTCGATTTCTTCCGCAGTATCTACCGCAACCAGTGGGTCATGCAAATCGGCTCGCAATACAGCCTCAACCCGCGCTGCAAATTGCGGCTTGGCTACGCA
>CAZUPX010000854.1:0-7253 GCA_964622155.1 uncultured Planctomycetaceae bacterium
CTGCGCGATCCGACGGCGGTCGAGGCCATTACGTCGGGCCACAATCGCGACAGCTATCCGAAGCGCTCGCTGATCAAATACGAGTTCCCCGCCAACGGCAGTCGTCCGGCGTGCTCCATGACCTGGTACGACGGCGGCAACAAGCCCCCAACCGAACTTTTCGACGGTCAGGAGGTGAGCGAGACGGGCACGCTGTTGATCGGTGATAAGGGCAAGCTTTTTGCTCCGGGCGACTATTGTGAAAAGGGATTCAAACTCCTGGGCGGCGCCGAGGATAAGCAAGTCGAGATCGTCGAGGCTCGCGGCGGTCACTTCGTCGAGTTCGTTCGCGCGATCAAGGGCGAGCTCCCACAAGCCAGATCAAACTTCCCCGACTATGCCGGCCCGTTGACCGAAACGATCCTGCTGGGCAACCTGGCCGTGTTTGCCGCTGCTGATCCCGACACCCCGGGCAAGAAAATCATGTGGGACGCCAAAAACATGAAGCCCACGAACGCTCCGGAAGTTGAGATGATCGTCACGCCGACCTATCGCGAGGGCTACAAGCTGTAGGACTCGCGCGATAAAAACGTCGGATGAGACAAGACGGCTGCCCGCCGGGCTCGTGCAAATCGTGACCCGCAGCGCTGGCAGCCGTTTTCGTTTTTAGCCCACTGATGAGCATGGTCGTCGAAAACACGAACGGGAGATTTTGAAACGCGGAGATCGCGGAGGGCGCAGAGACACAGAAACAGAATGGCAGGACGAGACTTCGTCTCCGCGTTCTCTGCGTCCTCTGCGTTTCAAATCTTCCTGAGAACTCCAGAGACATCTTCGGAAGGAACATTCCACCATGAAAGTGCTCTTGTCGGTCCATGTCCTAACCATGGCATGTCTGGCGAGCGTCGCCATGTGTGGCTGCGCTCAGAAGGAAGCGACGAAGCAGGCCAATGCCCCGTCACAACGACCCACTGAAAAGCCGCCGACCGATAGTCCGGAAGTCGTCGCGGCGATCTCGGCCATCGAGAAAATCGGCGGCCAGGTCCATCGCGACGCATCGGGCGCAGTGACCGGCGTCGACCTGAGCAAGGCGCGGCTCGAGGGTTTTGATCTCGCCGTGCTGGCCAAGTTTCTCAGTCTTGTGCGGGTGGAGCTCTACGGCACAAAAGTCAACGACGCCTCGGTGGAAGCAGTTCAACGACTCAAGTTGCGCGACTTGGTGCTGGAGAATACGGAGATCACCGACAAGGGCGTCGCCAAGATCGCCACGATGACGTCGCTCAAATCGCTCAACCTGCGCCGCTCGTCGTACCTGACCGACGCCAGCCTGGCTGAACTCGCGAAGCTCGGCCAGATCGAGCAGCTTCACCTGCTGTATAACAACTTTGGCGATGCCGGCATGGCGTCGATCGCAAAGCTTCCCAAGCTGCGCGTGTTGGATTTGCGCGGCTGCGTATTGCTTACCGACGAGGGCATGGAAAAGCTCGCCAGCCTTGCAAGTCTCGAACGGCTGAAGCTGCGCAGTCCAAGCCTGACCAACGCCGGAGTTCACGTCCTGTGCGGACTGACCAAGCTACGCGGCCTGGCACTCGAAGACGCACGGGTTGACGACGATGGGTTGGCCGATGTGGCGGGCCTCACAAAACTCGACGAGCTCTACCTGCTGCGGACCAACGTCGGCGACGCGGGCCTGAAACACCTGGCCGGCTTGAAGGACATGAAGCGCCTGGAACTTCGCGGCACCGGTCTGGACGGCTCGGGTTTGAAATACGTGACCGGCATGTCGAAGCTGTCCGTTCTCGACCTGGCTGAGACGGACGTCAACGACGATGGCCTGGCGAATATCAAAGGCATCACCAGCCTCACGCGGCTCGACCTGTGGCACACAGCCGTCACCGATAAGGGAATGCCGAGCCTGAAGGACCTCGTCAAGTTGCAATATCTCAATCTCGAAGCCACTCAAATCACCGACGACTCGCTGGCGAATTTGGAGCCGCTCGTGATGCTACAAAGCTTGAGCCTGGCCTCGACACCCATCACCGACGCGGGCCTGGAGCATCTCAAAGGCCTGAAAGACCTGAAGGAGCTCGACCTGAGCTTTACGCAGACCACGCCCGACGGTCACAAGAAGCTGCAAGAGGTGCTGCCGAAGGCGAAGATTGTGAATTAGGCACTCGATCAACCAAGCGCAGGGACGGTGTGCCCAGGTTTGCGCTTGTGGGACACCGATTCGACGCCGCCCCCTCCCGGCTCGCTACGAAGTGCCACCCTCTCCCGCGAGCCAGAATGATGCGAGTGGCAGCAAGGGCTCGTTCCTGTTCGATGTAGCCGCAACGCGGCGACCTGCAATAGCCAGGGGCAACGCCCCTGGACAGCGCGTCGGGATAAATCATTTCAAAGCCCCAACGGGGCGCTCTCAAGAGCGCCCCGTTGGGGCTTGAAGCCGCAGGATGGCCACTAATTCCAGGGGCGTTGCCCCTGGCTATTGCAGGTTGGGCCTTCGGCCCACAGAAAAAACTTCTCGATAGCAACTGCATAATTCTGCGTGAGTGGAGAGGGAAGGCGCGCGGCGCGCTTTAAAACTTCGAGAATGGCGGCGGATACTCGACGTTGCCTTGCACGCCGTCCATCGCTCCGGCGATCAGCTCCAGCGCCATGAATGACTCGCCGGCGTACAGGCTGCTCAGTTGTCGGGCCAATTCGGCCGAGAAGCCGAAGCGAGGATAATAGTCCGGGTGGCCCAGCACGATCACGATTCGATGGTCCGCATCGGTCAGTCGCTTCAATCCTTCGCGCGCCAGTAGCGAGCCAATCCCGTGTCTCTGCAACGTGGGCATCACCGCCAGCGGCGCCAACGCCAACGCGGCGACCGTCTTATGCGGTCCGATAATCCGCAGCTCGCTGAACAAGATGTGACCGACGATTTCGCCGTCGCTCTCGGCCACCAGCGACAGTCGCGCGTGTCCTGCATCGCGCAACGCGTCGACTAGCTTGCTCTCACCATCGCGCCCAAACGCGCTTGCCACGACATCGCGAATCGCGGCAAAGTCCCGCGGCGTTTCTTCTCGAACTCGAACTGTCACGCTTAGTCTCGTTGCAGAGAGGGAGATTCACCACAAAGGGCACAAAGGGCACGAAGAAGAACAGGAAGAATCCTTTTGATTTTGACGCGCATGAAGGACAACCGGACTTGGCGAGATGTTCGGCTTATCTGTCTCGAATTTCACTTCGTGTCCTTTGTGCCTTTTGTGGTAAAAAATCCTCCTCGCCATCAAATCAGCTTTTTACGAAAGACAACCATATCATCGCCGTCGGCGTAAAAGTCGGCGATTGCGGCTGCCTGCTCGTAGTGGTGTTTGGTGTAGAACTTTCGAGTCAGCTCGTATCGCGGCAGCGAGGAGGTCTCGATCAACAGCAAACGGCCGCGACGACGGCAAATGTCGTCTTCGACGTGTGCAAGCAGGTCGCTGCCGATGCCGCCGCCCTGAGCCGCTGGGGCCACTGCGATCCAGTACAAGTACCATGTGCGGTCGGCCATGGCGGCCGGCGCCCAATAGGCGAAGCCCAGGATTTGGCCCCCGCGGTCGAACCTGGCTGCCTGGTGGCCCAGCGCCTTGTTGGTTGCAAAATAATCGCTCAACACTTCGTCGAGCGCCACGATTTCGTGCGGCTTAAAGACGGCCGTTTCGGTCGCGAGCGCCAGGATCGCGTGGCTGTCGGCCGCTTGGATCGGTCGAATCACGATCGGTTCTCGACTGTTGAAGCACGCGGCCCACGTCACAGTGCCAGCAGACCGCCCGTTGGTGCGACCCGCGGCGGTGAGAGCCTAGCACGGCCGGTGCGAAATAGAAACAGCCGCCCCCCTGCCCCGCGCTTGGCTGCATGGCTGCATCGACGATAGCTTGTGCGTGCTGCACGGCGAACGGCCGGTCAGGGCCAGGTCCGCAATGGTACGGCAGCGGCCGTGTCGCTAGAATGTGGTCCTTACGGTGACGGGCCTTCACGGATCAGGCCCGCGGACGTCCTACCAATCTCGGGAAACGGTTGTCCCATGGCGGCGCCACCGATCGCGGAAAAGAGGCCCTCTGGCGGTGGTTCTTCGACCGCTGGATCCGCAAACTTTCAGCCGTACGTGCCCGACAGCTCCCAGATGACGGAGTTCACCTGGAGTGCTGTGCTCGCCGGCGTGATCCTCGGCATCGTGTTTGGGGCTTCGTCTCTTTACCTTGTGCTGAAGGCCGGAATGACGGTCTCGGCGTCGATTCCGGTGGCGGTGCTGTCGATCACGTTGTTCCGCGGGCTGGCGCGTGCGTTCAAGATGCAGCCGGCCACGATCCTGGAAAACAACATCGTCCAGACGACCGGTTCAGCCGGCGAGTCGATTGCGTTCGGGCTCGGTGTCACCATGCCCGCATTGCTATTGTTGGGCTTCGACATGAGCATCGTGCGCGTCATGACCGTGGCCACGCTCGGCGGGCTGCTGGGCATTCTCATGATGATTCCGCTGCGGCGTGCGTTTATCGTGCAGCAGCACGGCAAGTTGCGGTATCCGGAGGGGACCGCTTGCGCCGACGTATTGATCGTGGGTGAAGAGGGCGGCGCAACCGCCAAGACCGTGTTTTTTGGTTTCGGCATCGCTTTTTTTCACAAGTTTTTGATGAAAGCATTGGGACTGTGGCAGGAATACTTCAACGTACGGCTTTACACGCAGAATGGCACGGGATTGCAACGTGGAATGATTGGCGGAGAGCTGGCGCCGGAGTTGCTTGGCGTGGGCTATATCATCGGGCCGCGCATCGCGTCGATCATGATGTCCGGTGGCGTGTTGGCTTCGCTATTGCTGGTGCCACTTGTCTTTCTGTTCGGCAAAGGATCCGTGCAACCGCTTGCCCCGGCAACCGGCAAGCTGATTCGTGACATGACTATTGGCGAGATCCGCGCTAGCTACGTTCTCTATATTGGCGCGGGCGCGGTCGCCACCGGCGGCATTATCAGCATGATCCAAGCGCTGCCGATGATCGTCGGCTCGCTGCGCCGCGCGTGGAGCGACGTGACCGGCGCCGGCGGCGGAGCCAAAGGCAAAAGTTCGCGAGTTCCACGCACCCAACGTGACCTGCCCATGTGGCTGGTGTTCGCGGGCAGCCTGGGACTCATCATCGCAATGGCCGCGTCGCCCACGCTGGGATTGGGATTCAACATCGAGGGACTGGCCGGATCCTTGTTCATTTTGCTGTTCGGATTCTTATTTGTCACCGTCTCTTCGCGATTGACCGGCGAGATTGGCTCCTCCTCGAATCCCATCTCGGGCATGACGGTGGCCGCGCTGTTGATGACGTGTGCCGGCTTCCTGTTGATGGGGCATACCGGCAAGGGCGCGACCTTGACAGCGCTGACGGTAGCGGCCGTGGTGTGCATTGCCTCGTCGAATGGCGGCACCACTTCGCAGGATCTCAAGACAGGCTATCTCGTCGGCGCAACACCGCGCTCGCAGCAAATTGCCATTTTGATTGGCGCTCTGACCTCCGCGCTCGTGATCGGCGTAACGTTGTTGTTGCTCAACGACGCCGGCACGGTATACACCAAGAAGCAACAGTACCTGCCCCGGCTGCAAATCAGTGGGGTCGAAAAACTAACCGAGCGCGAGAAGCCGGGCGGTGAGTATGGCGATCCGAACAGCAAGGTATATGACACCAACGCCTATCACGTGTTGCACGCCGGCAAAGGCGAGATTCGCGGAGTACCACCCGGCAAGTATCTGGTTGATGAAAACGGCCGGTTCCGCTATTACGTCGACCCGGCCATCAATGGCCTGCTCGCCGAGCGCGACGACGGCACGCCCGTCAGCAACAAGTTCGACGCGCCCAAAACGCTTTTGATGGCTTTGATCATCGACGGCATGCTGAACCGCGATCTGCCGTGGGAGCTGGTACTTATAGGGGTATTATTGGCAATTGTGTTGGAATTGGCGGGCGTGCCGTCGCTCCCGTTTGCGGTCGGGGTCTATTTGCCAATTCAGACATCGGCTCCGATCTTCGTGGGCGGAATGATCCGCTGGTTCGTAGATAAGGTCAAGCGGCAGCGCGATGCGGACGCGGACACAAGCCCGGGAGTGTTGCTCAGCTCTGGTTTCATCGCCGGAGGCTCGATTGCGGGCGTGTTGATTGCCTTCCTCTCGTTTGCTCCGCAATTTGCCAAAAAAATCGACTTACACGATTCGCTTGGCAAGAGCTGGAATGCCAGTTCTTGGCCGTCGCTCACGGCGTTCGGCGTCTTGATTCTCGTCTTGACCTTGGCCGGACTGGGCATTGGATTCAAGACCGCTGGCGGCCAGCGAACGAGTCGAGCCGGCGAACGGTGATTGATGACTCTCAAACACTGCCTATTCACAGTAAACCATAAAGGGTCGCATTGATGATGCATCCAACATTCGCGCCAAAGCTGTGGATCATTGCCGTCCTGTCCAGCCTGGTCGTCTCCGCTCTCGCCGCGGTCGCGCACGCCGACGAGGGAATGTGGCTGTTCAACCAGCCACCGCGCAAGCAGCTCAAGGAAAAATACGGCTTCGATCCCACTGACAAATGGCTCGACCACTTGCAAAAGTCGGCCGTCCGGTTCAACAGTGGAGGCAGCGGCTCGTTTGTCTCGTGCGAGGGCCTGGTGATGACCAACCATCACGTCGGCGCCGATTGCCTGCAAAAACTCAGCTCGGCCGACAAGGACCTGATCAAGACCGGTTTCAAAGCCAAGTCGCGCGACGAGGAAATCAAGTGCGTTGACCTCGAGTTGAATGTGCTGATGGAGATTGAAGACGTGACCGATCGCGTAAACGCCGCGGTGAAGCCCGGCATGGATCCGGCCGCGGCCCAGACGGCCCGTCGGGCGGTCCGCAATACGATCGAAAAGGAGTCCCTCGATAAGACCGGTCTGCGCAGCGACGTGGTCACGCTCTTTCAGGGCGGCCGCTATCATCTATATCGCTACAAGAAGTACACCGACGTGCGGCTGGTCTTCGCGCCGGAAAAGGACATCGCATTTTTTGGCGGTGATCCCGACAACTTCGAGTATCCGCGCTACGACCTGGACATGTGCTTCTTCCGCGTGTACGAAGGCGGCAAGCCCTACCAACCCGAACACTACCTCAAGTGGAGTCAAAGCGGCGCGTCCGACGGCGAGCTTGTATTGGTCACGGGTCATCCCGGCCGGACGCAGCGACTCAACACCGTCGATCACCTCAAGTTCCTGCGCGACGTGGAATTGCCGGTCAGTCTCCAAGG
>CAZUPX010000855.1:0-3710 GCA_964622155.1 uncultured Planctomycetaceae bacterium
GCCGAGGTGGCAGTGCGCGAGAAGACAACGATCGAAACGCTGGTGGGCAACCTCTTGCCGAGCCAGGGCGACCGTGCGGGTGTCGCTGGCCAGGTTGCGGTGTCGACGTTCCACGCTCCCCAAGCACCCAACCAACCGGCCTGGACCGACGTGGCGGCCGTCTGGTTCGAGCAACATTGGATCGCGCTGGCTGTGGCGGGCGTGATCATGATCGGCTTTATGACGTTGCACTCGACGGTTAAGTCGTTGTCAACCCAACCGCCGTCTAGCGACCAGACGGAAGCCGCCACGACGGCGCCGTTTCTGTTGGTTCGCACCGATCAGGCCGAACGCGGAATCGAGCCAATCAGACCGGAGCGGACGACTCGTCGGACGCCTGTTCCCATTCACGACGAACTTGCCGACATCGTGCGAGACGATCCCGACGCGGCGGCCGGGATTCTGCGCACTTGGATCGGCAACGCGAGTTAAGCATGACCGAGTTCAACCACGGCATCCGCAAGGCGGCCATCTTGATTGCCAGCCTCGATGTGCAAAGCGCCGAGGCGCTGCTCGACGGAATGTCGCCCGCCCAGGCCGGCGCGGTCCGCAGGGCCGTCGAGAACCTGGGTGAACTCGGCGCGACCGAGCAAAACGAAGTCATCGACGAGTTCTTTCGCATCGGGCCGCTGGTGCCCGACAAACACCCCTCGGGGATCGAGATTTGCGGCCTCGCGGCGTCCGACCTGGCGCGCACGCGTTCCGGTGCGGCGAAGGCGGCCGAGGTTACCGATCAAGAGTCTGGACCGATGGCGTCGCTGTGCGACGTGTCAGTTCAGATGCTAGCCGGGTTTCTCGAGGGCGAGCATCCTCAAACCGTCGCACTGGTGGTTTCCAATTTGCCCTCGCAGCGAGCTGCCGAGGTGTTGGCCATGTTGCCGGCGGATTTGCAGATTGACGTGGCCCGCCGGCTGGTCGAGCTCGATGAGACTGACCCGGAAATCCTGCGCGAAGTGGAGCGCGGCATTGCGGCACGTCTCAGCGAGCAGGACGATAATGATCGCCGACGAGCGGCCGGCCTTACGGCGCTCAACAACATTTTGGATTCGGCGAGCCCGCAGGCGAAGCGGCACATTTTGGCGAACCTTTCGCGGTGCGATCGGCAATTGGCCGGCAAGCTCAAGGTCGGCGGCACGCGACAACTGATGTTCGCCGACCTGGAATCGCTTGACCCCGCCACGCTGAGCGTTGTATTGCACCACACGCAGCGCGAGGTGCTCGTGCTGGCGCTTGCCGGTGCGCGGCCTGAACTGGCCGAGCGAGCGTTTGAATTGTTCCCCGTCCACGAGGCGCATGCCTTGCGGCGGGCCCTCTGTGACCTGGGTCCGACCCGGCTCAGCGACGTTGAAGAAGCCCAGCGCGAGCTGGCTGCATTGGCCGCACAGTTGGAAAGTCGCGGCGATATCGTCATCTCCAAGCGCGGCCACCTCAGCGTCGCGGTGTAAGCAACGTCAGCACTCCGGCAACCGATCCAGCATGAGTCCAATTATCAAACGATCTGCCTCGGTGCCCACAGGGGCCGCGCCGTTTCACTTCGAGGAATTATCCGGCACGGTTACCCCTATGTCGGTTGCCCGCGACATCATCGCGCGGGCTCACGTGGAGGCCGGCGCCATCTGCCGCCGCGCCGAGGAGCAGGGCAAGGCGGCCGCCCTTGAAGCCGCCCAGCGGATCCTGGAGGAGAAGGTATCGCGCTCGGTGTCCAGCATTGGCACGGCAATGAATGCCGCCGTCGATCGTATCGCCGGGGCGAAGGCCGAGTGGCTGGCACACTGGGAACAGATGGCCGTTCACCTCGCGGTGGCAATCGCCGGCCGCGTGGTGCGTCGAGAGGTCGAGCGCACGCCGGAAATTACGCTTGCGCTGGTACGCGAGGCATTGCAACTGGCTGCCGGCACCAGCGATATCGAGCTCCGACTGCACCCCGACGATTACCAGGCCCTTGGCCCCGAAGCCGAGCGGATCGCCGCTGAGCTGACCCGACTGGGTCACTCCAGGATCGTGGCTGATTCGCAAGTCACCAAGGGCGGCTGCCGCATCGATACGCGCCACGGCACAATCGATCAGCAGTTCGAAGCCCAACTGGCCCGCATCGAACAAGAGCTGACTTGAAATCGCAATGCGTACGCTCGAGCAATTCCGCAATCAACTTCGCACAGCCGTGCCCACTGCCTTGGCTGGCAGCATCGTGCGTACCGCGGGCATGACGGCGGCCGTAGCCGACTTTCCAGCGCCGGTCGGTGCCCTGGTCGAGATCGAGCGGCAGTTGCTTGAGCCGATCGCGGCCGAAGTGATTGGATTTCGCGACGAGCTGACGCTGATCTCGATGCTCGGCGACGCGCACGGCGTGCGCCGCGGCAATCGGGTGCGGATGGTGAAGACGGCCCGGTGGATTCCTGTTGGCCCGGAGCTGTTGGGCCGGGTGATCAATTTCCGCGGCGAGTGCATTGACGGCCGGCCGCGGCCGATACCGGCGGACCGCGCGGCCCTGGATCGTTTCCCGCCGTCGCCCATCGATCGCCCGCGAATTGACACGTCCTTTTCGACTGGTATTCGGGCGATTGACGGCTTGCTCACCTGTGGCAAAGGGCAGCGAATGGGCATCTTTGCCGGCTCGGGTGTGGGCAAGAGCGTGACGCTGGGCATGATGGCCCGCTATACCGGCGCCGACGTGAATGTTGTGGCCCTGGTTGGCGAGCGTGGGCGCGAAGTCAATGAATTCATCCAGCGCGATTTGGGCCCGGGACTGGCAAAGAGCGTGGTCGTCGTCGCGACAAGCGACGAGCCGGCGCTGGCGCGCGTGCAGGCGGCCTTCACGGCCACGGCGGTGGCCGAATATTTTCGCGATAGCGGCCGCGACGTGTTGCTGCTGCTAGACTCGCTTACCCGGTGGGCGCTGGCACAGCGCGAAATCGGACTGGCGGCCGGAGAGCCACCCGCGACGCGCGGCTTTCCCCCGTCGGTTTTCGGCCTGTTGCCCCGCTTGTTGGAGCGCGCCGGACGCGGGCCGCGCGGCAGCATTACCGGCTTTTATTCTGTGCTCGTCGAAGGCGACGACCCGCACGAGCCAATTTGCGACACGGTCAGGGGGCTGGTCGATGGACACGCCTGGCTGTCGCGCAAGCTGTCCGTCCGTGGACATTACCCGGCCATCGACGTTTTGGAGAGTGTCAGCCGACTCATGCTCGACATCGCCGATCCCACGCATCGTGCCGCCGCGCAGACCGTGCGGCAATGGATGGCTGCCTACCGCGATCATGAAGATTTGATCTCGATCGGTGCCTATCGCCGCGGCGCTAACCACGACGTCGACAAGGCCATCGACGCTTCAGATGAGATTTCAGGGTTCCTGCGGCAAGGGGTCGACGAGGCCTCGAGCGTCGACGAGGCGCGCCGAGCCTTGGTGCAGTTGATCGAGCGGGCGCAAGAACGAACAAGCCCGTAGCCAGGCGTTTGAACGACAAATGGCACGCTTTGAATTTCGATTGAAGGCGCTGCTTGCGTTTCGCGAGGCGACTCGTGCCCAGCGCCGCATCGACCTGGCCGCGGCACGGGCCGCACAAGGCGAGCTGGCAAGTCAGCGCGCGACTCTCGAACGCCAACTGAACGACGAGCGTAAGCGTCTCCGCGTGTCGTCCGGGCAAGTCGACGTGGCCGCCTTGCAAGCGGCC
>CAZUPX010000856.1:0-2057 GCA_964622155.1 uncultured Planctomycetaceae bacterium
CCTGGGTGCCCGGCAGGCCAAAGCCTTTCTGCGGAGGGTTGAGTTCCACTACACACCCAAGCACGCCAGTTGGCTGAACATGGCCGAAATCGAGATCGGCATATTGGGCCGGCAATGTCTCGGCGGCCGCATCGACAATGCCTTGAAGATCACCGAGGAAATCGCAGCGTGGGAACGAGAACGCAACGAGGCCGAAGCGAAGATCCACTGGACCTTTACGATCGCCATCGCTCGAAACAAACTGAAGAAACTGTATCCGGTGATTTAACCGATCGACGAAGGGGAAACCTCCGAAAAACCGAACGCCTAAAACAACCTGTCAATCGAAGCTTGCAGAGATACTAGTCCCGGCGCGTCGGGACTAGCCCAGCGTCGCGCACATCGTCCGCGCGCAGACGGCTAACCAGCGACCGTTGGCCACATTTCCGCAAGGACTACTGACTCATTCAACCGCTCTGCCATGAACAACAGAAAAAAATGGGTTCATCCGGTTAAAGCGTACACGGGCTTGAAAACAAGCGGACATGCTGATCCAGTCTGGAGTTGTGAAAACGGCTTCAGACGGGAGGAACCAGCATGTCCACGAGTTTGTTGTACCACGGATTTGGCATTCGGGGCTATCGGTACGTAAAGTCGGAATACGTCGAGGGCGGGATCGTGTTTCATCTGACCCAGGAGTTGGAGGATTGTCGTTGCTCGGTCTGCGGGTCGTCGGACGTAGCCCCGCGCGGCCAGCACACGCGGCGGTTTCACTGCTTGCCGATCGGCGGCAAGCCGGTGACGGTCGTGCTGCCGATTCTGCGTGTCGCGTGTCACGAGTGCGGCGTTGTGCGGCAAGTGGCGGTGAGCTTCGCCGAGCCGCGCCACAGGCACACCAAGTCGTTCGCTCGGTACATCTTGGAACTGTCGCGGCTGATGACGATCAAGGACGTGGCTCACCACCTGGGGATCAGTTGGGACGTGGTCAAGGACATTCAAAAACAGGACCTTCAGCGGCGGTTTTCCCGGCCCAAGCTGAAGCACGTGCGACAGATCGCCATCGACGAGATTTCCGTGGGCAAGGGGCAGCGCTACATCACGCTGGTGCTGGACTTGGAAAGCGGCGCGGTGGTGCATGTCGGCGAAGGCAAGGGCGGAGACGCGCTGACGGCCTTCTGGAAACGGCTCCGCAGTTCGGGGGCCAAGATCGACGCGGTGGCCAGCGACATGTCGCCCGCCTACTTCGAGGCGATCACCAGCAACCTGCCCAAGGCCACGTTGGTGTTCGACCGCTTCCATGTGATGAAGTTGTTCAACGAGAAACTGTCCAACCTGCGGCGGGAGTTGCATCGAGAGACGACTGACATGATGCACAAGGAAGTCCTCAAGGGCACACGCTGGTTGCTGCTGAAGCGGCCCGAGAATCTGGACGCTACGCGCAACGAACAAGCGCGGCTGGAAGAAGCCCTGCGGCTCAACCAACCGCTGGCCACGGCCTATTACCTCAAAGAAGACCTGGCGGAGGCGTGGGAACAAGAGGACCGGGATACAGCGCAGGCATTTCTCCTGGACTGGATTGCTCAGGCGGAAACCAGCGGCATCCGCATGCTGATCCAGTTCGCCAGAACACTGCGAATCCATGCCCAGGGAATCCTCAACTACTACGACTACCCCATCAGCACCGGCCCGCTGGAAGGCACCAACAACAAGATCAAAACCATGAAACGACAAGCCTATGGCTTCCGCGACCAGGAATTCCTCAAACTCAAAATCCTCGGCATCCACGAATCGAAGTACGCATTAGTCGGATGAACCTTACTTGAGTTACGCAGCGCTGGGGGTAAACATTCGTCCAACCCGTTATGCCAGCGGTGGTAGCAGTCGAGATCTGTCAAGAAATCGCCCGTTTGTACGTGCCATGAGCGGTGGTCACGGAGCCTTCAGCAGGGCATACCACGGGTTGGGCGAAGGTTTACTCGGCAGGTAATCTAAGTCGTGATTTCGGCGTTGGTTACGTGAAAGCGGGCGAAGGGACTCGAACCCTCGACATCCAGCTTGGGAAGGCGTCACACTACCAC
>CAZUPX010000857.1:0-2430 GCA_964622155.1 uncultured Planctomycetaceae bacterium
TGGGCTTTGCCCGTTACGGAGCCACAGACACCGACAGCCTGCAACTGTTGGGTGCGTTTTCCAAGGAGGATCAACGGACGCTCGTCGACGCAACCGAGTATCTGCTGCGCCTGCGCAATGAGCTTCATTTTCACGTCGATAAGTCGAACGACGTACTCGACCGCAGCGAGCAGCTTCGGCTGGCCGAACTGTACGGCTACCAGCAAGTGGGCGGCCTGTTGCCGGTCGAACAGTTCATGCGCGAATACTTTCGGCACACCCGCGGCGTGCGGAGCGTCGTGAGCAACTATGTGGCCAACGCTCGGCCGCGCCGTTTTCTGTCGAATGCCGCGGCGGCGCTCTTCAGCCACCGCGTCGACGATGAGTACCGGGTCACTTACAACCAGATCGGCGCCACGCCGCGCGGACTGGCGAGACTCCAAAGCGACCTGAAGGAGGTCCTCAAGCTCTGCGACCTGGCGAATTTGTACAACAAGCGTATCGCCCCCACGACGTGGGACGCCGTTCGTACTGCCGTACCGCGCCTCAGCGGCGAGGACGGCCCGGACGTCGCCAGGCAATTCCTGTCGTTGATCTCACAACCGGGCCGGCTCGGCGAACTGCTGCGCCGGCTGCACGAGCTCGGTGTGCTGGAAAAGATTATCCCCGGCTTCGCTCACGCTCGCTGCCTGCTCCAATTCAACGAGTACCACAAGTATACGGTCGACGAACATTGTATTCTGGCCGTGCAGCGCGCCACCGAGATGATCTCTGATCCGAGCACTCTGGGTCGGGTCTATTGGGGCATCAAGCACAAGCGCACGCTGCACCTGGCCTTGCTGATTCACGATTTGGGAAAGGGATTTGTCGAGGACCATAGCGACGTTGGACTGCGAATCGCCGAGGACACGGTCCAGCGGCTGCGGTTGAGCGTGCGCGAAGCCGAGACCGTCAAGTTCCTGGTCCACAAACACCTCCTGATGTCACATCTGGCCTTTTGGCGCGACACCAGCGACGATCAGGTGCTGGTCAAATTCGCCGTCGAGGTCGGCTCGCCCGAAGTCCTCGATATGCTGTTCGTGCTGACGGCGGCCGATTTCGCGGCGGTGGGTCCGGACGTGTGGACGAGTTGGAAGGCCGAAGTTCTGACCGACCTGTACCGGCGTACGATGCGCCACCTGGCCGGCGACACGGCGGTCGCTGCTAGCGCCGAACGCCTGGTCAGCCGCAAGGCAATGGTCCGCAAGCTTCTGGCCGGCGAAGCGGATCAGGCCTGGTTTGACCGTCAGGTTGAAGCGCTGCCACCGGCTTACGCATTGGCCGCGCCGCCCGAACGACTCGCCGGCGAGCTGCGCGATCTGCACTCGCTCGCGCCCGGCGACGTCCACGCCACCGGGCGCTTTGTCAGCGAGCGCGGCGCCGTCGAGTACGTCGTCGCGGCCCACGAACAGATCACGCCTGGTCTGTTCCATAAACTGACCGGCGCCCTGACGAGCCAGCGGCTGCAAATCCTGTCGGCCGAGATCAACACGCTGGCCGACGGGCTGGTGCTCGATCGATTCTACGTCGTCGACCCCGATTATGCCGATTCGCCTCCGGCGACGCGAATGGAGGAAGTTGCCGCAGCGCTGTCCAAGTCCTTGACGACACCGCACGGCGCCGCCCCGGCCTTTCGCGAAATGTGGTCCACGGCCGCCAATCGCAAGCGCGTCGCTCTGTCGAATTTGCCCACGCGCGTGCTGATCGACAACAGTACATCGGACCGGTACACGATCCTGCAGATATTCACGTGCGATCGCATGGGACTGCTGTTCACCATCACGCGCACGATCTTTGAGATGGGACTTTCGGTCTCGGTGGCCAAGATCGGGACGTACCTCGACCAGGTTGTCGACGTGTTCTACGTCACAGATCAGCAGGGCCGAAAAGTCGAGGACGAATCCTGCCTGCAAGATATCCGCGCTCGGCTGATGGCAGCCATCGAGGGCATGGGCAGCGACTGAGGTCGGCCATCCGGTGGCGGCTCAGTACAATGGGTCTCAGGAGGACGCGGACGCTCACGGCGCCGCCTTGAGGCCCAGCATTGCCTCGCGCCATCGTTTCTCGAAAAGGTCCAACGGCGCGCCGACGAGTTTTTCGAAGCGCTCGACCGCCGGCTCGTGTGCCGCGGCCGGACCCAGATAGGTCGCAAACTCGGGCGTGGCCAACACGTCCTGCTCAAAGGCCAGGTAATACGCCAACCCCCAAGAATAAAAATATGAACGCGAGCCGGCTGCACCGCTTTGGGTGTGGGCACTCAGAAACGTGTCGCTGCCTGCGCCGAGCAAGTCGGCCAGCCGTAGCGGAGATTCGGACCGCAAATCGCTTTGCAGACGCGCCAAAGTTGTCGCGTTCGGTCGGTCGACCCGCAGCGTGTCCGCTTCGAGCAAGCCGGCCTCGAACGATTGGGCC
>CAZUPX010000858.1:0-4377 GCA_964622155.1 uncultured Planctomycetaceae bacterium
GCCTGGCAGGCCATTGCCGAAAGCGGAGTTTTTTCCGACGGTTTCCAGACCAACGTATCGCCGCAAACCAGGGCCAGCATCGCGTTCCAGGCCCACACAGCCACCGGGAAATTGAAGGCCGTGATGACGCCCACCGGACCCAACGGGTGCCACTGCTCGGTGAGGCGGTGCTGCGGCCGTTCGCTGGCAATCGTCAGACCATAAAGCTGCCGGCTCAAGCCGACGGCGAAGTCGCAGATGTCGATCATCTCCTGCACTTCGCCGGCCGACTCCTCCAGAATTTTTCCGCACTCGAGCGTGACCAGCATTGCCAGGTCGGCCTTGTGCCGCCGCAATCGCTCGCCGATCAAGCGCACGACTTCGCCCCGCTTGGGCGCCGGCACGAGTCGCCATTTCAAAAACGCCTGCGTAGCCGAATCGACCGCGCGCTCGACGTCGGCCGGCGTGGCCGCGGTGAAGCTGGCCAGCGTACTGCCGTCGATCGGTGAGTGGACCGTCAGCACCTCGCCCGTGCCGGCGCGCCAGTCGCTCCCGATGGCCACGGCCAGCGGTTGCGCCACACCTAAATTACACAGCACATCAGTGAGTTTGCTCGTCATGGCCAACTCCCGCGATATCACTCGTGCCACTGAGGCGGCTGTAGATTTTCGAGCCTCGATAGTAGTGGCCGAAGCGATTGTTCAGAAAGTCTTCGAGGTTGATTTGCTCTTGTCGCACCAGGCCGGTGCCGCTCAGCTTGCCATGACAGAGCATGTCCACCACGGCCGAAACGCCCGCGGCCGTGGTGATCTGAATGGCACTCCATGCTTCGCCGTCGATCGTGTGGCCGTACAGTTTCCGGGCGTCGCTGATCTGCACGAGCTGCCCCTTGCGCCGTCCCGATACCGTGCAGAAAATCACAACAACGTCCTGAAACGTGATCGGAATGGCGTGTTCCAGGATGTCCTTGAGAATGCTTCGCCGCTGCGAGAGCCGCAGTTCGTTGACCAATAGCGCCATCAGGTCGCGATGGCCGGGATAGCGGATCGTCTTGTAGTTCAGCTCGCGGACGCGTTTGTCGAGCGTGTCGCACAACGTGCCCAGCCCGCCCGAGGTGTTGAACGCCTCGTAGCGCACGCCGTCCAGCGAAAAATGCTCGACCCCTTCCAACGGCAACAGGTGGACGCGGTGGCCGTCGTGAATGGCCTCGCAGGCATTGCAATACTCGTTGATCAGTCCGTCGGTCGACCAGGTAAGGTTGTAGGTCAGCGCATTGGTCGGAAACTGGGGCAACGCACCGACGCGCATGTAGACGGTTTCGAGCGAGTCGAACTGTTCCGTCAAATGCTGGGCGACGATCGATATGAAGCCAGGCGCCAGGCCGCACTGCGGCACGAAGATCTGCCCCTCACGGGCTTCCTCGGCAATCTGTTTGACTCGGTGCGTCGTGTCGACGTCTTCGGTCAAGTCGAAATAGCTGGCCCCATGCTCCAACGCCGTTTGAGCCACCAGTGGATTGCTGACATAGGTTAGCGCCGAGATGACCGCCCGCCGGCCGCGAATGGCCTTGGCCAATTGGCGCGAGTCTCCGGCGTCGAACTGCACGGTCTCGACCCCGCTCTGCGCATGAATCCGCGCCAGCGACGCGGCGTCGACGTCGCCGACCAGCACGTCGTAGTCGCCGCTGCCGGCCAGAAACCGGGCGATCATGCGGCCGATCTTGCCGGCACCAAGTAGCAGGACTTCGTGCATACGTGCACCTGGGAAAAATCATCTGTTCGGCGCCGCGGTGGGACCACTATAATCGTCCCGCCAAGGCGTCACTACCAATTATACGCCATGGCGTGCGGCGCTAAGCCGTTAGCAGGATTAGCGCGTCCCAAGCAGGTGCGAGAACGATGACGCAAACTCGACAGGTTGGTTGGTTCGTGCTGGCGATCGTCGCCGCCATGTCGCCGCCGGGGCGTATCTCGTCGGGTGCTGACGGCGCAGCGTCGCGGACCGGCACGATCGAATTTGAGCCGGCCGCCAACGAAATGACCGTGACCGAGCAGTTTCGACTCCAGCGCGCGACCTTTCGGTTCGAGCAAAAGCCGCTCGTGACCTCGTCCACCAAGATGCGCATTTCGACCGTTACGTTCCCTTCGCCGATGGTCACCCCGCACCCGAACAATAACACGGTACACTGCGAATACTTCTGTCCGATGGGCGAGGGACAGAAGCCCGGCGTGATCGTGCTGCATATTCTCGGGGGCGATTTTGACCTGGCGCGGTTATTTGCCCGCACGCTGGCGTCGCGCGGCGTCGCCGCGTTGTTTTTGAAAATGCCCTATTACGGTCCGCGCCAACAGCCCGAAGTGCCGGTGCGGATGATCTCGCTCGACCCGCACCAGACTGTGCGGGGGATGACGCAGGCGGTGCTGGATATCCGGCGAGCGGCGGCCTGGCTGGCAACGCAAGACGATGTCGACTCCGGACAATTGGGCATCATGGGTATCAGCTTGGGTGGTATCACGGCCGCACTGGCGGCCGGCAACGAGCCGCGGTTCAGCAAGGTGTGTCTGATCCTGGCCGGCGGCGACATGGGCGAAGTGGCCTGGAAGTCGACCGAGCTGGCCCCCCTGCGCAAAAAATGGACCGAGGCAGGCGGAACGCGTGAGACGCTATGCGACGTGCTAAAAGTAGTCGATCCGATCACGTACGCTCGGCCGATCGAGGGGCGCAAGGTCCTGATGCTCAACGCCCGCCAGGATGAGGTGATTCCGCGTGCGTGCACCGAAGCGCTGTGGCGCTCACTGGGCGAGCCGCAAATCATCTGGTGGAACGCAGGGCACTACTCGGCCGTGCGCTATATCTTCGACGGCATGGCCCAGGCCGCACGGTTCTTTGCTCCCGGCCCCTCTCCCCTTGTGGGAGAGGGTGGCGAGCGTAGCGAGACGGGTGAGGGGGCGCGTCCGAAATAACCGTCGAACCTAGTGCTCCACCCTCACCCCAACCCTCTCCCATCGAGGGAGAGGGAGACACAGACCTCACACTACCGCGAAGTAGTTCTCGACGGCGAAGTCGAGCGAGTCGGGAGACAAATCCAGCGGCCTGTCTTCGTACAGGCACATGTTGTGTACCTGCATCAGCAAGTCGCGGGGATGGCAACACCGCATGTGCCGTCCGATGTCGCGGTAGTGCTTCTGGACGAGATAGGTCACGGCGTCGTCGTTGTACTCGAAGCCCAGCTTCGGCGCCATCATGCGGAACAGCTCGCGAAACTCGTCTTCGGTCGGGTCGACGACCTCGATCTTGTAGGGAATACGCCGCAGAAACGCGTCGTCGACAAGGTCCTTGGGCTCCAGGTTCGTGGAGAAGATCACCAACTGGTCGAACGGCACCTGGATCTTCTTGCCGTTGGCCAGGTTCAAGTAGTCGTGCCGCTTTTCCAAGGGGACGATCCAGCGATTCAACAGCTCGTCGGTGCTCATCCGCTGGCGGCCGAAGTCGTCGATCACCAGCGTTCCGCAGTTGCTCTTAAGCTGCATGGGCGCTTCGCTGATACCCGTGGACGTGTTGAGCGTGATTTCCAAGTTGTTCATCGTCAGTTCACCGCCGACGATGATCGTGGGACGTCGAATACGAACCCACCGTTTGTCGATGTGGCTCTGGCTCAACAGACCGGTGGCCTCGTCACCAGGCACCTCTTCGTGGGCGTTGGGGTCGAACATGCGGATGATCTCGCCGTCGACGCCGATCGCGCGCGGAATCCAGATGATCTGGCCAAAGGCCTTTGTGACGCGCTCGGCGATGCTGGTCTTTCCGTTACCGGCGGCGCCGAACAAGAATAGACCGCGACCGGAGTTGATCGCCGGCCCCAGGCGGCGCAGCATGTGAGGATTGATCAGCAGGTCGCTAAAGGCGCGCTTCAAGTCGTCAACGGTCGGATGCTGGCGCGTCAGGCTCTGCCTCGCAACCCCGGTCACGTAGTCGCTGAGCGAGACGGGCGCGGCGCCGAAATAGGTGCAGTGGTCGGCCAGCCGCCGGGCACGCTCGCGGCCGATGTCGGTCAACTGGTACAGGTAGTCGTTCATCGGGGCGGCGCCCTTGTGAACGACCAGTTGGTCGGACTTCATTTCCCGCAACAGATCGTCGACAATCCGAAATGACAGCTTGACGTGGTCGCTAATCAGTCGGCCGATGGTGTCGCCGCGCGACAAGAGCAACTTGAGAATCAGGCCCTCGACGGCGCTGGGATTCAACTGGGCTTCCGCGAGGCTCGCCGGCTCGAGCGGAACAAACTGATCGTTGGCAAAGACGTCGACGGCGACGGGCGCCAAGGCGCCAGCCGCGCGCATGCGGCCCAATAGCGAACCCAATTCCTCGTTGCCGACGCCGGGTCCGCGTTTGCCTTCG
>CAZUPX010000859.1:0-7309 GCA_964622155.1 uncultured Planctomycetaceae bacterium
CGATCATATCGAGCAGCACGGCGCTGCGATAGTGATATCCTCGAGCGCGGTCGTTGACGTAGGTGGTGGCAAAATACTCCGAGCCCACGAAGTATGGATCGCGGCCCTCCTCGAACACAAACTCTTCGCAGTCGAAGAACACAAAGTCGACGCCCAGCTTTCCGTCGAGCGCGGCCATCTGGTGTCCCAGTTCCATCAACAGGGCCGTGCCGCTGGCGCCGTCGTTGGCGCCCAGAAACGTGCCCCGCGGGTTGCGCCGATCCTGATTCGGAAACGGTCGGGTGTCGTAGTGCGTGCAAAGCAAAATTCGCTCGCGCCGCTCGGGATGCCACTCGACGATCAGGTTGGCCATCGGAACCGGCTTGCCGGTCGATGGATGGCGAATTCGGAACTTCTGCAGACTGACCTTGACGCCGAGTTTCTTGAAGTGGGCACTGAGCAGCTCTTGCTGGGCTTGCATACCCTTCGACCCACTGACGCGAGGCCCAAGGGCACACAACTCATTCAAGTAGTCATACGCACGCGCGCCACCGAAGGGTATGTCGGCCAGCGTTAGCGTGTCGCGGATCTCGGCCGTGCCGCGGGCAGCCAACGGATCGTGAAACACGAGCAGGTAGCCAACCAGCACGCAACTGGCCGCGGCGACCCCTGCCAGCAGCAGCGTCTGGCCCGTAGGCTTCGAAATCATCGCAGGTTCCGCCGCTTGTGCCATATCGTCATTTTAGGCTCCGTCACGCGCATGGCCTAGATCAACCGGACGGGTGCTGCGAGGAGGCAATCGGATTGCAAGTGCGTTAGACTAATGAAAGTTGACTACCGCAGCCTTGTTCTTCAAGAATCAAACCATGATCGACGTTCGTGAGATTATCGACTTGCACGCCAGCACGGTGGCGCTGTGGCACAAGCAGGAAATCGCCAACTCGTACACGGGCTTTTTGCACGCCGTGTGCCAGCAGCACATGTACAACTATCTGCTGTGGCACGAGGAAGACATTGCCCGCAGCCCCAACGTGGGCGACGAGCGGATCGCGGCCGTCAAGCGTGCGATCGACGGCTACAACCAGAAGCGGAACGACGGCATTGAGGCGCTGGATGCCTACCTGGTGCGCGAGCTGACGGAGCGGAAGATCGTGCCCGCCGCCGATGCGCGACAGAATACCGAAACGCCAAGCAGCACGATTGACCGGCTGTCGATCCTGAGTCTGCGGCGCTACCACATGCAGGAGCAAGCCGACCGCACCGACGCCAGCGAAGAGCACCGCGCCAAAGTCCGCGGCCGTCTGGAGACACTGGCCGAGCAGCACCGCGATCTGTCGAAGGGGCTGGCCGAATTATTGGAAGATATTTTCGCCGGCCGCAAACGACTGAAGGTTTACTTCCAGTTCAAGATGTACAACGACCCGACGATGAATCCGTATCTGTACCAAGGGGGCAAGGGCACAGAGAAGTAGAATCGTCTTCTCGCAGCGAGTGCTACGCTGAGCGGCGAGCTAGCGCCGGGCGGTTGAGAATCACGTCGCAGGCGGCCGTGACGTTTTCGACCTGAATGGCCAGCATCGAGTCGCTGTTGGCGCGGCGGCGCTCGCGGCTGCTGCCGCTTAGACGCATCTTCTGCACGGTGATGTGTTCGGGTCCGTAGGGTCCGTTGCGCTCACCGGGCATGGGACCGAACAGGCCGACACACGGCGTGCGCACGGCGGCCGCGATGTGCAATGGGCCGGTGTCAGAGCTGATAAAGATCGTGGCCCGCTGGGCGATTGCCGCCAACTCGCCCAAGCTCGTGGCCGGCGCCAACGAGGCAAAGCCGCCCGACCCCGCGACGATCTGCTGGGCCCAGTGCTCCTCCTCGGCCGCCCACACCACCAGCGAGCGCATCCCGCGCGACACGCCCAGGTGGCGAGCAACAGCGGCAAACCGGTCGGGAGGCCAAAGCTTCGAAGGCCAGCCAGCCCCCGGATTGATCAGTGCAAAGCCGCCGCGCAGATTCAGCGACTCCAGTATCCGCGCCGCGGTCTGGGAATTGGCCGCTGAGACCTCAAGTTCGAGCCGGACGCCAGGATTGTCGATTCCCAGCGGTCGAAGCAATTCGAGGTTTCGATCGACGACGTGCGTGTCCCGCGGCTGCACCTGGTCCGTATTGAACCAGCGGCTCAATTCGCGTCCGTCGTGGTCGCCAAAGCCGATTCGTCGCCGGGCGCCCGACAACCAGGCAATGCCCGCGCTCTTCGTGAGCCCCTGCAGGTCGAGCGTCGTATCGAAATGGAATTGCCGCAGGCGGCGGCGCACTTCGCGCAGTTTCGACCAAGACTTGTACCATCCGCGCTTCAGTACGATCAGTTCGTCGAGGCCGCGGTGATTTCGCAAAAGGTCAGCAGCGCGGTCCTCGATGGCCCACGCCAGAAACGCCCGCGGCCACCGATCGCGCAACGCGTGCAGCACCGGCAACCCGTGCACCACGTCGCCGATGGCACTCAAGCGAACGATCAGGATTCGCGATTGTGACTGGTCCATGGAGAAAATGGCGTGTCTGCGGGGTTGAACAAGTACGGACGGGTACCATCCCCGCGCGTCACGAGCATGGCACGCAGGCGGCATCTTACCGGGTAGGTCGACAACCGCCCAATAGCGGTTCTTACCGGACTCCGACGGACGCGGCGCTAATCCGGTCGGTCAGACCTGGCGCCAGCAGCCGACCCCAGCGGTCCCAGGCGGATCGCTCTGAGGCAAACACTCCTCTCTCCATTCCCCTGTAGCCTATACTCTCTTACTCAACCGTTCGGTGAGCCGGCCAAGTGCCGTGCTGTGGTCCGCCGGATCGAGATGCACGTGGATCAGGCTCAGGTTGTCGGTATCGGCCCAGGCTATCGACAGGGCCGCGTCAAAGTCCCCTTCGGTTCGCACGTCATAGCCGTTGCCGCCGCCGTAGACCTCGGGCAGCTTGTGATAGGCCCAGGGTTGCACGTTGTTGAACTCGAAGTTGCCAGGGTGCAGAAAGCGTTCGGTGCCGTAGCCGCCGTTGTCGAGCACGATCACGATCGTTGAGGCCTTGTGACGAATGAGCGACGACAGCTCATTGCCCGTCATCTGAAACGCTCCGTCGCCGACGATCACCACCGCCCGCAAGTCGGGCCGGGCCACGTGGGTGCCCAGGGCGGCGGGTACCGAGAAACCCATCGACGTGTAGTACGCCGGGCTGAGAAACTCAGTCCGCCCGCGAATGACCAGTTCGGTCGCCGCGAACAGCGAGTCGCCGATGTCGGCGATCACGACGGTCGAGTCGTTCAGCGATTCATTGAGCCGCGCGATCAGCCGTGAAATGGTTATCGGCTGCTCGGACCGCAGCACATACCTCTCGCTGGCCAGATTTTGAATCTTGGGGATCGCGCGCCGCGGCGGATGCGGGTGTCGAACCGCCAGCTCGCGCATGAAATCCGCCAACAACACGTTCTCATAATGATGATGGCGAATGCGCAACTGTTCGCTGGTGGCGTAGATGCACTTGGCCGGGTCGAGATTGGCCGTGTAAATGCCCAAGTTGATGTCGGTCATGAACGTGCCCAAGAGCAACAGGCAGTCGCTTTCCTCGACGAACTTTGTGACCTCGCTATTGCCCATTGCGCCTTCGTACAAGCCGACGAACAGCGGATGCACCTCCGGAATGATGCTCTTGCCGAGCATCGTGGTGGTGATCGGAATCTGCGAACCCTCGGCCAGGGCCAACAGCTCGTCCTGCAATCCAAAGCGATGGATCTCGACGCCGCCCACGATGACCGGCTTGTTACAAGAATTGAGCCATCGCTCGGCCTCGCCCACCGCTTCGACCAGCACGTCGGCATCACTCGACAGATGCGTGTAGTGAAACTGGTGCGGCGCCTTGGGAACCACCCCCACCATGTCGCGTGGAATCTCAATGTACACCGGCCGCTTGTATCGCGCGGCGGCGTGCAGCACTCGGTCGATTTCGTGAAAGGCCACTAACGGATCGTTTAGCTCAGTGCAGGCGATGCACAGTTTTTCGAACACGTCGTACTGCGTGCGGAAATCGCGCACGCGATGGTGCAACAGCGGATTGTTGTGCCGCTCTTTCAACCCCGGCGAACCGGTGATGACGACCACGGGAGATTTCTCGGCATAGGCGCCGGCAATCGAGTTGCAGAGGCTCAAGCCACCCACGCAGTACGTGACACAAACCGCCCCCATCCCGTGAACTCGGGCGTAAGCATCGGCCGCAAAGCCGGCGCAGTCCTCGCGAGTCGTCGTCACGATTTTCAGCTCACTGCGATCGAGCATCGCGTAGAACTGCAAGATGTAATCGCCCGGAATACCGAACACGTGGCCGATGCCATAGTCTTGCAGTCGGCGAATGAGGTACTCGCCGATCGAGAGTCCGGTGGCTGCGGGGGGTGTCGTCGAACTCTCACGCTCGGAGCGGACGAGTGTGCTATCTGTTTGCGCCATGATTGTCGGCCCTCTCGTTGAGCTCGAAATCGGTTGCCGTCCGCATGGTCAGGTTCCAGCCTGAGGGGCCACGCAGGTCGGCGAGGATTATGCCCGAATCGCTCCGGTGGAACAATTCGGTTTTGGCCACTAATTCTACGCAGCTCGCGCTCAGATGGCTCGCCGAGGTGCTTAATCTCGTTTGGGCCGCGGGCCTTGGGTCCACAACATCAGCAGCCAGAAGCCCACAAACGTCGCCATGCACGCCAGTACGATGATCGCCCGCAGGATGTTGAAATCGTACAGGTAGGCGCCGACCGCCAGGTAAATGGCCCACACCACCAGCGCGCCCATGATCACGCCAATGATCGTTCGTTGGGAGATTTGCGGTCGCTCGTCGGGCATTGGAGTCTCGACCGGTCGCGGCAAGTTTCGAAAATTCAACTTGTTCAACGATATCCGCTAGCTCGGCTAACGCAAGGCGTCAATCAGGTCCGCACAATCAATTCTGCTGGACGCTTGTGGAAGTCTTTACGAAGAATTAACCACGAAGCCACGAAGGTGGCACAAAGATCACAAAGACGAATTCCGTAGCCCAGGCGCCCCGTCCTTGACGAGCCAGCCGACCCACATGGCTGTATGATGAATGAATGAGCGCCCCTTCGTCAAAATCTGTGATCTCACTGATATTGTTGACCTTCGGCATACTGATTGGCGTCCGATTGCTGTCGGTGCCCGTTTTCGCCGTGCTTCAGTTCGCGCTCGACCTCGTGCACGTCTCGAGAAAAACTCAGGACGACATTAGGATCGCGGCGGCCCTTGTGTCATTTGTCATAGGTGGGTTGGCGGGGGCCTTTCTTGCCAGTCTGCTGACGGCGCTGATTCGCAAGGACGCCACTTCAAGACGGCCGGCGCCCGATAGTCCCGACAACGCAGCGCAACCACCGGCGCGTCTGACCACGAAGATAGATCGGGCAAGGGCCACTCTGAACTCGCTACTCGTGCTTTCGGTCGTCACCTTTGCCGGCGGAGTTGTGGGCATCGGAGTCGGCATGCAAGTCATCCCCAAGATCGGTCGCGGCGAGACAACGCAGCAGGTCGTCACTCTGATGACGCTGGTGATCGGAGCCAGCCTGGGCGGCCTTGTCGCCAGCATCGCGACCGCCAGGATGCGCCGAGTCGCGGGCGCCAACGAACACCAACGGCCCGTTCAGCAGCCGAGCAGCCCATGGGACGAACCTCCGTCTTGAGCGCGCCCTCGCTCGCCGAGGTGCGACTACTGGCTTGAGCAGCAGTGGCACCCGACGAGTGGGTCGACGTGTGCGGTGCGGCTCCCGGCGGCTTCAGAAGCGGCTATTCGCTCGTTCGGGGGACTTTTACAATAGGGCTCTCGACCGCACCCGGACCACCACTCGCCACAGCGATCGCGCAACCGTGAAGCAACTAATCAGCGAGGACCAGATTCGCGATTGCATTCAACGCCTGGCCGACGAGATCGGCCGCTACTATGTCGGGCGGCCGCTGACGATCATCGGCGTGTTGACCGGCAGCATGGTGCTGGTCGCCGACTTGATTCGGCACCTGGACCTTAGCGTGCGAGTAGGCGTGATTCAAGCTCGCAGCTATCGCGGACCGGGCACGGAGCCCGGCCCGCTCGAGATCAACGGCTCGATGTTGCCGGAAGTCTCCGGTCGCGACGTGTTGGTGGTCGACGACATTTTCGACACCGGGCGCACGCTTTCGACGCTTATCGAGCAGCTAAGGGGACTGGGTGCAAGCTCGGTTCGTTCGGCCGTACTGTTGCGAAAGGCCGGCCGCGCACGGGTCGACATTGTGCCGGACCACGTTGGCTTCGAGATTCCCGACGTGTTTGTCGTCGGCTACGGACTGGACTATCAAGACGCCTATCGCCACTTGCCGTACGTGGCTGCGCTCGAGGCCGACGACTTGACCGCGGCGGGGGACGCATGACGCGGCGCATCCTGGAAATTGTCGGCACGCTCGATCGCGGTGCCGCTCAGAAGCAACTCCTGCTGCTAACAGCCGGGTTGCCGCGCAACCAGTTTGAAGTGTACGTGGCCGCGCTGGCGCCGGGACCACTGGCAGGCGATTTCGCGCGGCAAGGGACTCCGCTGACGGTGATGGGCAGCTCGCGAAGGTTCGACGCCGGTGTGTGGCTGCGATTGCGACGCCATATCAAGCATATCAGGCCGGATGTTGTACACACCTGGGCCGGGGCCAGCACGTGCGGGCACCTGGCCGCCCTGACGGCTGGCGCTCGCCCAGTCGTCTCCACCAGGTGCGACGCCGACTTATCGACCTCATTCTCACTGTCGGCGATCCGAAATTGGCTTGCGCGGCGCACTGATGTCGTCATCGTCGATAGCTCAACGCTCGCGCGACCGGCCGCGAATGTTAGTTCGCAAGAGGTCCACTGGATCCCTCCTGGGATCGGACGCTGCGGGCCGAGCGATCGCACGCGCGAGCAGGTCCTGACCGAGCTGCATCTGCCGAGTGGCGCCCGGATGATGGCGACCGTCGCGCCCTTAACGTGGTCGAGCCGCATCAAGGATCTGATCTGGGCCGCCGATCTGCTCAAAGTCATTCGCGATGACACGCATCTGCTGGTCATCGGCGATGGTCCCCAACGCGCAGGACTCGAGCGCTATCGTCGGCTCTGCCGCATCGACGAGCGGGTACACTTTCTTGGATTTCGACATGATCTGGCGCACCTGCTGCCCCACATCGGCTTGCTATGGCAGGCTGGTAAGACCGAAAACTTGTCGATGGTGGTCCTTGAGGCCATGGCCGCGGGCGTGCCGGTCGTGGCCGCCGATACTCAGGCCAACCGCGAGCTGGTGCTTCCCGGCGA